>CAZGAX010000076.1:0-17542 GCA_964523745.1 uncultured Halobacteriales archaeon
TTCGCTCGACCTCTTCGATCTGCTGCTTCGGAATCCGTAGTGTCACACGCTCCATTGTATTGCTCCCTTGTTGGTCGGTAAGACGGCGTGCGGCACACACCCGCATGCGTCGTACAGCGCGAAACCGCACGACAGCGGCCGGATGTAATCCGACCACCCGCGCTGTAAGACGACCGTCTTACGCAGAAGTATGCATTGACGGCTATCACTTAAACCTTTCTGCGAGCGTATGACGCCCGTCGCACAACCGCGTAAACTCGGCCGAGACGCCCGATTACGGCGTTTACAGCGGCATCGGACGCCACCGAACCGCGGCGAGCTGGCAGACACGGCCGGCCATCGACGGTCGGTTTACGTCCATGAGTAGCAGCCGACATCCAGTAATCACCGGATAGAACGCGTTTTCCCGCTGTTTACGGACTGTCCAACACGTCGGCGGCCGTTGTCCGACGGCCGCAGGACGGGCAGAACGCCCAGTCTGAGCGGAGTTCGTCGCCACACTCGCAGAACACGCGGTGGCTCGCCTTTTCACCGCAGTTCGGGCAGTAAACGTGGTCCTGCGTCAGGTTCTCGCCACATTGGGCACACGACTTCTCCCCCGACTCGGGCTCGTTTGCACCCTCCGTGGGCTCCGTGTTACGCTGGCCACCCTCCGCGGTGGCGTTCGCCCCGGATTCGCCGTCGAGAGAGATGTTTACGTTGATATCCTGGCTCTCAGTGGGCGGCCGGTAGCCCTCCAGCCGGTCGGCGATGATGGCGTCGACGCGCTCGGCGACCAGCTCGTCGAGCGACCCGGCGTCGGCCGCCTGGGCGGCGTCGGACGTGTCGACGGGCGTCCCGGTGGGCTCCCCGAGGTACTCGCGGAGCGCCTCGCGCATGACCTCGCTCTTGGAGGCGTCGAACTCCTCCAGCTGGGCCACGAGGTCGTCGTCGGCCCGGAACGTTATCTTGCTCACGTTGTCCGACGTTGTGTGTCACGGTACATCAACCTTCGCGTGCGTCAGACGACCGTCTGCCACCTCCCAGCCGCCGTGTCGGGTGTCCACGCCCGTCGCCGGTGTCCGTCGACACCAACGCCGGCAGACGGATATCGACACGCGCGCTGTCGGACACCGTGTGCCCACGGCCCACGCCCTCACGGGATGATAACGATTAAGTCCGCGACCGGCCCAGTTCCGCGTGCCCGCCCTTAGCTCAGACTGGTAGAGCAGTCGACTGTAGATCGACTTGTCCCCCGTTCAAATCGGGGAGGGCGGATTTGCTGCGCAAATCCGACCGACACGATTTGAGCACGTCAGTCCCAGCCCCGGACGGCGCGTAGCGCCGCACGCCCGGAACGTCTGACGGAGTTCAAATCGTGTCGGTCGGATTACGAGGCGCTCACTCCGTTCGCGCCTCGGAACAAACGAACGGCGACCGAGGCGAGCCGTGGGTTGCGATGTTCGAATTGAGCGGGACCTCCGGTCCCGCTTACCGTGCGAACGGGCCGCGAAGCGGCCCGTGAGCAGACGAAGCGAGAACCTCGGTTTTGCGAGCGGGGAACGAAGTGACCCGCGAGCAGCGAGTCTAGATATCTCGGTCTTCCTCGATCGCGAAACCGCCCCTCCTCCCGGCACCTGCCTGCAACACGCGTTTACACGTCGCTCCGCTGGCAGAGCGCGTGGCCAGGCATGCCTGACGACTTCCATCCCATCGAAGCCTACGGCCTAATCGGCAACTTACGAACCTGCGCGCTCGTCGGCCCCGACGGCTCCGTCGACTGGTATCCCGTTCCGCACCTCGAGTCGTCGAGCCCCTTCGCTGCGATCCTCGACTCGGACCGTGGCGGCCACTTCCACGTCGGACCGGCGGCTGGCGTCGAAGGAACACAGCGCTACGTCGACCGAACGAACGTGCTCCGAACGACGTTCGAGACGGACGACTGGGCTTTCGAGACGACAGACTTCCTGGCGCCGACCGAACTGTCCGACGTCCCGTCCCGGGCGCTGTATCGCAAGGTCGAGTGTACTCGGGGTGACGCCGTCACCGTCGACGTCACGTTTGCGCCGCGGCCCGAGTACGGCCAGGTCGATCCGACGATTCGAACCGGCGAGGGGGAACTTCACGCGGAGACGGCCGACGGCCCATCGCTTCGGCTCTCCGGAGACGTGGCGTTTTCTGTGACAGACGAAGCCACAGCGGCCGTCGCGGACGCTGACCTGTCCGCCGGGGACGCTCGGTGGCTCGTGTTGCGAGAGCGGTCCGGCGACGATTCACGGGATGCACCCGACCGGGCCACCTGTGAGCGGGCCCTCGAACGGACCGTCGAGTACTGGCGGGAGTGGGCTCACGACCACGCGAACCCCGACGAGGACCCCGGCACCGACGAGTGTATCTTCGGCGGCCCGTATCACGACGCGGTCGTCCGGTCTGGGCTCGTCCTCAAACTCCTCGCCCACGAGGAAACCGGCGCTATAGCCGCGGCACCGACCACGTCGCTGCCGGAGGAGTTCGGCGGCGTGCGAAACTGGGACTACCGCTACACCTGGCCCCGCGACGCCGCGTTTACGGTCCAGGCGCTGGCCCACCTCGGCCACTTCGAGACGGCCGACGCCTACTTCCGGTGGTTTCTCGACGTGTGTAACACCGAGCCCGAGAACATCCAGCCGCTGTACGGCCTCCACGGCGAGGTGGACCTGACGGAGTGCGAACTCGACCACCTGCGGGGCTACCGGGATTCGCGACCGGTCCGGGTCGGAAACGCGGCCGTCGAGCAGTTCCAGCTGGACGTGTTCGGGGAACTCGTCCTGGCGATCGCGACGGCCCGCCACCACGGCTGGGAGGTCGACGAGCGCGACTGGCCAGGGATTCGCCGGATCGTCGACCACGTCTGTGCGGTCTGGGACGAGCCGGACCACGGCATCTGGGAAGTTCGGACCGAGCCCCGGCACTTCGTCCACTCGAAGCTCATGTGCTGGGTTGCCCTGGACCGGGGCATCGCGATGGCCGAGAGCGAGGGATGGGACGTTCCCCTGGATTCGTGGCGACGGACTCGCAGCGAGGTCCGAGACGCGATCCTCGACCGGGGGTTCGACGAGAACCGCAACACCTTCCGACAGTCCTTCGAGTCCGACGCACTCGACGCCGCAACGTTACTCGTTCCGCTCGTGGGGTTTCTGCCGTTCGACGACGACCGGGTCGAAGGGACGCTCGCCGCCGTCCGGGAGACGCTCGAGACCGACGACGGACTAGTCCGCCGGTACGACGGGAGCGATGGCCTTCCCGGTGACGAGGGGACGTTTACGCTGTGTTCGTTCTGGCTCGTCGACGCACTCGCGCTCTCCGGTCGCGTCGACGCGGCCCGGCGACGGTTCGATGCCTTGCTGGACTACGCGAGTCCGCTCGGCCTGTTCGCCGAGGAGGTCGACCTCGCGGAACCCGGCGGGCTCCACCGGGGCAACTACCCGCAGGCCTTCAGCCACACCGGCGTCGTTAACAGCGCTCTCCATCTCGGGCGAGTCCGACAGCCCGAGACGCCCGGCCCGGCCCCGGTCGGGATCTGGCTCGGCGAGGGCCCGGCGGTCCCGGACTGACTTATGCCTCGACGCAGGCTCGCACGCAGAAGAACACCGGCCGCTTCGATTCCTTCTCGTAGCGCTCGGGCCAGGCCGCTCGGAACTCCTCGGTCGGCTGGGGCTCGAGTATCTCGTCGATGCGAAACCCCGACTCCAGCAGCGGGTTCAACATCTCGCTCACGGGCCGGCGGTAGTACGGCACCTCGACGTCCCAGTCCTTGCTCGTCCGCTCGACCTCGAAGTAGTTCGACTCCTCGGGCAGCGGGAACTCGTCGAAGGGATGGCTCGTCGAGAAGACGAGAAAGCCTCCCGGAGTCAGGACTCGGGCGAACTCCGAACACGCGGCTCGCCAGTCCTCGACGTAGCTCAGCGTGAGGCCGCTGACGACCCCGTCGAATTCGTCGTCCGAGGCAAACCCCAGTTCGCTTCCGATGTCACCCTGGTGGAGCGTCGCCCGGTCGCCGACGCGCTCCCTGGCGTGAGCCAGCATTTCGGCGCTGGCGTCGACGCCCACGACGTCGGCTCCCTCGTCGACGAGCCACTCGGTGTACCGGCCGCCGCCACAGCCGGCGTCGAGGACCCGCTTGCCCGCGACGTCGGGAACGAGACTGGTGGTCCCCGGGAAGTCCAGGTAGGCGTTGTAGGGGTTCGACTCCAGTTCGTCCTCGTAGCTGTCGGCCAGCTCGTCGTAGGCGTCTTCGGCGATGGGGTCGTCAGCGGGCACGGACTCCGATTCTGGTCGATTCGGTTTAACGCTAGGCCTGCCTCCACGGAGCAGAAGGGATTTACCACTTGGTTACACGACCGCATGGTATGGATCGGCGCCCTCCACCGGCGGTCACCCGCCGGTCGTTCCTCGCCACCACCGGGCTCGCCGCCGTCGCCGGCTGTCTCGGTGCGCCAGGCGGGGGAACCCTCCCCGACTCGCTCGACACCGGCGGCCATCCCACGCCCGCCGACGACCCGTCCTGGGACGTCCCGAACGACTCCCCGAGAGCCAACCTCGAAGTCGAAACGCTGGTCGAAAACCTCGACGTTCCCTGGGACATCGCGTTTACGGGGACCGGCGACCTGTTCGTCACCCAGCGGACCGGGAGTCTCGTCCGCCTCGACTCGGGTGACGTAGCCGAGGTGACCGAACTCCCCGAGGCCATCGACGCCGGATCGGTCGCGCCCGGAAGCGACGAGAACTCCTGGTGGGTCGAGGGCGGCGAAGGCGGAACTCTCGGCGTGGCTGCCCACCCGGACTATCCGGACCCGTCGTTCGTCTTCGTGTATTACACCACGACCGCAGACGGCGGTCGAACGAACCGCGTCGTCCGGTACGACGTCAGCGCGGACGATCCGCCAGCGACGGCCGAACCCGTTCTCGAGGGAATCCCCGCCAACAAGTGGCACAACGGTGGACGGATCGCCTTCGGCCCGGACGACGCACTCTGGGTCACGACCGGCGACGCCGGCCAGCCCGAGCTGGCACAGGACACCGCCTCGCTCGCCGGCAAGATCCTGCGCATCACCCCCGACGGAAAGCCCGTACCGGACAATCCCGACCTGGACGGCGACCCTCGGGTGTTCACCTACGGTCACCGCAATCCCCAGGGACTCGCCTGGCTCCCGTCGGACGTCCCGCTCGCCACCGAACACGGGCCGGCCGGCCGCGACGAGGTATCCGTCCTCTATCCTGGCGGCAACTACGGCTGGCCGAACGTCCGGGGCTACCCGGTCGACGACGAATTCGGCGCCTACGCCACCCACGACGGCGTCGTCCCGCCGGTGTTGAACATTGGCGACGTGGAGTCCTGGGCGCCGACGGGTGGGACGTTCTACACCGGCGGCGACGTCCCCGCCTGGCGCAACCGCCTCGTGATGGGTGGCCTGTTCTCCCAGGCCATCTGGGTAGTCACGCTGACGCCACCGGGCTACGACACCCCGCCGACCGACGGCGTGGCCTACCGGTACGACGCCCCCTGGATGGATCCGAACTTCGCGGCCACCGCCCACCGGACACTCCACGACGAACTTGGTCGGGTTCGCCACGTCGCCCAGAGCCCCGACGGCGACTGCTACGCTATCACGTCGAACCGCGACGGCCGCGCCAGGGGTAATTTCCCACGTGGGAAAGATGACGTACTAGTCAGGATAACGACGACGTGAATATCCCGGATAGATGCCTCATAGACCGAGCAGAGGAATTTATTCTCACGTGGGAAATTACCTTTCTACCCACGTAGGAACAACCCGTTCTGGTCGTCGAGCCGCTGACCACCGGCCCCTCACTCCGCCCGTTACAGTCTGTGCTGGTGACGGAAGCACGCTCGCTCTGGCAAGCCCCGAATTCCAGTTGCAGTCAGATATAAAATATATGTTTACGGTGAATAGATGGAATCGGACACGTCTGCTGGCGCGAAAATCTTGGCCGACAGGTCCGGGCAATGATGGTTACGTCTGCCGATTGGGTTGGTCGCCGTGGGGTGGGGCGGTGATTCGGTGGCCGACTATCGAGCCAGGCAGGGATGGGGAGCGGGGGGGGGGGTGTGCACACCGACGACGGTTCGAAGGGACGTGACGAGCCAGGTACGTGGAGGTGTCGGTGGCTCGATCCGGTCGGGAGTAACTCGGGTGCCCGGCACGTCTGTAGCTCCGGTCACGCTGGATAGTTTGGCCCGCAGACAGAACGGACTGATCGCCAGACGGCGGCGGGAAAAAATCACCTAAACTATCGTCTCCCTTTATGCGTATCTACCCGCTTTGTTGTGACGTGGTTGCGATGGGTGTCCTAGATAGGGCCAAACAGGTGTCGGGCGTGACGGAGAGCGGCGAGGAGTGCCTCCCCTTCGTCTGTCTCGCCTGCGAATCCCCGTTCGAGGTACAGCACCACTCTTGCCCCGTCTGCGGAAGCTACGATCTCCGCAGCGCGAAGTGGGTCCAGGAGTGAACCGAGCAACCACCCCGCACCACCGTACCCGCACGGGTCGGCAAACGGTCGCGGGTCCGCGGCGCAAACGCTAACTGTCGACCTTTTTGGCCGTCGCTGGGCACGGCGGCCGGTTGGGTTTTCCGGGTTTCGAATACACGAAAGCCGTCTGAGACGCCCGTAGAACGACCGTTAGCACGACAGCAGGCTCTTAGAGCGCGTGATTCAAGTGGACCTGGGTGAACCACACGGTAGTGGCGGTATCGTTCGACTGTTTCGGCACGCTCGTGACGGCAGCCCGGCCCGCCGAGCCGTGGGACGCGGTGGCCGACGAGCTGGCTGCCCGGGGCGTGCCCGTCCCGGCGGACTGGGAGGCGGCATACCGGTCGAGCCACGTCGACGTCGATCCCCTCGCAGAACTGTCACTCGTCGACCACACCCAGGCTGCCCTGGCCAGCCGCGACGTGAGCGTCGACGAGGGAGTGCTGCACGAGGCGCTGCTCGCCGCGTTCGACGGGCCGGTGACCGTCCGCGACGGGGCCGAGGCTGCCATCCGGGCCGCAGCCGACCGGGGTCCGGTCGGCATCTGCTCGAACTGTAGCCTGCCCGGCCTGGTCGACCGGACCATCGAGCGAGCCGACCTGCCGGTCGAATTCGACGCCGTCGTCACGAGCGTCGACTGCGGCTGGCGCAAGCCCCACGATCGGGCGTTTACGGCCGTTTGCGAGCGCCTCGGCGTCGCCGTCGACGACCTCGTCCACGTCGGGGACGATCCCCGATGTGACGGCGGCGGTCGGACCGCCGGCGCGACCGTGGTGCTGGTCGAAGACGTGCCACTCGCCGACCTGCCGGCCTGGCTGGAGGCACACGCGTGACACCGACGGCCCTGGCGCTGACCGGCGGGCTCGCACTCGACCTCGCGATCGGAGAACTGCCGAACGCTTCCCATCCCGTGGCCTGGCTCGGCCGGGTCATAGCCCCGCTCGACCGGGAGTGGGCTCGCCCACGGCTCGTCGGCGGCGTCGTCGCACTGGCCCTCCCGCTGGCGGTCGCCACTGGGGTCGCCACGGCAGTCTGGCTGGTGGGCCAGGCAACACCGGCCCTCGCCGTGGTTCTCGGCGCCCTCGTCGTTTTCGTCACGACGAGCGTTCGTCGTCTCCTGGAGACGGTCCGCCGGGTGGGCCACCGCGCCGAGACCGACCTCGAGGGAGCTCGCGAGGACCTGCTCGCCCTGGCCGGCCGGGACGCCGACGCGCTCTCGGCCGGTGAGGTCCGAAGCGCCGCACTCGAGAGTCTGGCCGAGAACTTCGTCGACGGCCTCGTCGCGCCGCTGTTCTGGTTCGTCGCCGGCACGCTCCTGGCCTCGTTGTTCGGCGGCCCGCCGGAACTGATCCTCGCGTGCGCGACCGGTGGAGCCGCCTGGCTCAAGGCGGTCAACACCCTGGACTCGATGCTGGGATACCCTGGAAAGCCGTGGGGGACCGGAAGCGCCCGGCTCGACGACGCGGCGATGTGGGTGCCGGCCAGGCTGGGGGCCGGGGTGCTCGCCCTGGCGCTGGGACGACCGGGCGCCGTCCTGGCGGCCCGTCGGTGGACTCCCCGGGTTTCGTCGCCGAACTCCGGGTGGCCGATGGGCGTCCTCGCGGCCGGGCTCGACGTCCGCCTCGAAAAACGGGGCTACTACGAGCTGAATCCCCGCGCGGCGCTGCCCGACGGATCGGCTGTCGACAGCGCGGTCTGGCGGGTGGGACTGGCTGCGGTTCTCACCTACCTGCTCGCCGGGCTGGCCGTGCTGGCGGCCTGACGGCGGGCCCGGGAGCCACATCCTCTTGTACCGCGCGTTCCGATGGTCGGTCGATGACGAACCGAACGTCCTGGGCGGTGTCGCCGTGCTGACCGCACTCCGGGGTGCGGTCGGCTTCCTGACGCGGCTGCCCGTCGGCCACGACGAGGGGGCCTGGGAGGCCCTCCGGGCGAGCCCTGCGGCGCTCGTGGTCGGGGGTTACCTCGTCGGCGCGCTCGTCGCCGCAGTCGTGGCGGTGCCCGTGCCCGAACTCACGTTAGGTCTGGCCTATCCGCTCGCCATCGTGGGGTTGACCGGGATCACCCACGCCGACGGGCTGGCCGACCTGGGCGACGCGGCGGTCGTCCACGGCGGGCCGGCCGAGCGCCGCCAGGTGATGAAGGACACGACCCTCGGCGTCGGCGGGACCGTCGCACTCGGCCTCGACCTGGTGGGTCTCGCGCTGGCCGGGGTCGCTCTCGCCGGGCTCCCCGTCCGGATTGCGGTCGGGCTCGCCGTCGCGGCCGAGGTCGGCGCGAAGGTGGCGATGGTCGGCCTCGCCGCGCTGGGCGAGCCGACCCACGAGGGACTGGCGTCGGCCGTCGACGCTGGGCGGGGGGACCTGCTCCTGGCACTTGCACTGGGACTGCCCGCCGCCGTGCTCACCTGGCCGTCGCCGGCCGCTGCGGTCGGCTTGCTGGCCGGACTGGCCGTCGCGGGCTTGCTCCGCTCGTGGGCTCGCCGGACGCTCGGCGGCGTCTCGGGCGACGTCTTCGGCGCCGGCAACGAATTCGCCCGGCTGGCGGCGCTGCACGTGGGGGTGGTGACGTGGACGCTCTGGTGATGTGTGGCGGTCGGGGCACCCGCCTCGATGCCGGGGAGAAACCGCTCGTCGAGGTTGCCGGCGAGGCGATGGTCGACCGGGTGTGCTCGGCCCTCGCCGCGAGCCAGGTCGAAGCGGTCCTGGCGGTCACCTCACCGCACGTCCCCGAGACGGCGAGTCACCTCGACTGCCCGCAGGTCGAGACGCCCGGCGAGGGCTACGTTGCCGACCTCCAGGCGGCGCTCGACGACAGCCGGGTCGAACGTCCGGTGCTGACTGTCGCCGCCGACCTTCCGTTGCTTGACGGGGACGCCGTCGATTCGGTCGTCGTGGCCGCCGCCGGCGAGTCGCTGGCCGCCGCAGTACCGGCCGGCCGCGTCACCGGCCTGGGCTTCTCAGTGGATACGACGTTTCGCCACCGGGGGACGCTCGTCAGGCCCGCCGGCGTCAACGTCGTCGGATCGGGCGACGACGCAGTCTGGGTGACGCGGGACTGCCGGCTGGCCGCGAACGTCAATCGACCCCGTGACGCCGCCGTCGCGTCGTGGTTGCTGGCCGGTGGGGAGGGAACCGATGGACCCTGACGGGTTCGACGACCTGGTGGGCTCGGCAGGCGAGGCAGACTCGGCCGCAGACTCACAGCCTGAACCCGGTCGGGTGCCCCACGGCAGCGTCGACGACCCGGAAATCCTGGATTTCAGTGCGAACACGAACCCCCGGATTCCCGACGGCGTTACCGAGGTGTACGAGGCGGCGCTGACCGACGCTCGGTCGTACCCCGACGACACCTACCGGGAATTCAGGGAGGCGGCGGCTCACTACGGCGACTGCGACCCCGCCGAGGTGGTGGCGACGCCGGGCGGCCTGGCGGCGATTCGACTGGCCATCGCGACGACCGTCGAATCGGGAGATTCGGTGTTGGTGCCCTATCCGAGCTTCGGTGAGTACGCCCGAGAGGTCCACCTTCAGGGAGCCGAGCCAGCCTTCGTCCCTGCCGCGGAGTTGCTCGACGCCGACCCGGCGGACCACGCGCTGGCCATCGCCTGCCAGCCGAACAATCCGACGGGGGCCGCCTATCCGGTCGCGGCCCTCCGTGACTTCGCGGACCGCTGCCGCGAGGCCGACACCCCGTTGCTCGTCGACGAGGCGTTCCTGGGATTCACCGACCTCGATTCGCTTGGCGGCACCGACGGCGTGGTCGTCGCCCGGTCGCTGACGAAGATATTTGGCCTGCCGGGGCTACGGGCTGGCTTCGCCGTCGCCACCGGGTCGCTTCGAGAGCGCCTCGGCGTCGCCCGCCGGGCCTGGAACCTCGGGACGCCTGCGGCGGCGGTCGGCGCCCACTGCATGCGCCAGGACGACTTCGTGGCCGACACCCGAGAGCGGGTCGACGCCGAGCGGGCCCGGACGGCAGACCGACTCGCCACCCGGTTCGACGTGTACGACTCGGTGGCGCCGTTCCTCCTGCTCGACGCCGGGTCCTCGAAGGCAGTCGACGACCTCCTGGCGACCGTCGCGGCGGAGGGTATCGCCATCCGGGACGCTCGGACCTTCCGCGGGCTGGACCGCCACGTCCGCGTTGCCGTCCGGCTCCCCGGGGAAAACGACCGCCTGCTGGAGGCCCTGGATGTTTGAACCCGAGCGGGGCGACGGCGTTTGCCGGCTCCACCGACCAGGGGCCCGCTGGCTGTCGACGGGCCACCGTGGTGGCTATCTGACTGCCGACGCCGCCGCGAACCTCACCGTTCCCACGGGCTTCGAGCGAACGGACCTGGAGGCGTACGTCACCGATCGGCTGACCGAGGCGGGCTTCGAGCCCGGCGGGCCGGCGCTGCTGACCGGCGTCGACGCCGAGCATGCCCGGGCCGCCAGGCTCGACTCGGTGACTGTCATCGCGACCGTCGGGCTGACGAATCCGGCAGCCCTGCCGCTGGAGCCCGAGGGTGAGGGAGTGGTGACTCCGGAGACCGACGGCCAGGGACGGCCCGGGACGGTGAATCTGCTGGTGGGGACCGACCGGGCGCTGACCGATGGGGCGCTGGCCTCGCTGCAAGCCACGGCCGTCGAAGCCAAGGCGGCGACCCTGCAGGCGGCGACCGGGTTCACGGGGACGACCAGCGACGCGATTGCGGTGGGGTGTGACCCAGCCGGTGACCCTGCCGAGTTTGCGGGGAGCGCGACTGCCGTTGGGTCGGCCACCCGAGCCTGTGTTCGAGATGCGCTGCTGGCGGGTATCGAGGCTCGCTACGAGGCGACGGAGATTCCGGATTCCGTTGCCGAGGCCGAGCACGGCGTGGTGACTGACGGTTCGGCGTCTGTGTTTCGGCTCTAGGTGATTTGGTTGGGCTCGCTCACTCTGCCAGCACTACCACAACGACGAGAAAGCCCTCGGCCCGCTGGCGGTCGCTCTGGCGGATATCTTCGCTCCCTTCGGTCGCTCGGATAGAGCCCCCAGAGCGACTGAAGTGAACGCCACCAGGCCTCGCCCTTTCATCCGCCAGGCCCGCACCGCACCGCGCCACCATCCTCCCCAGCCGACTCCCTCGGTCGACCTCCGGCAGACGGTCGCCTCACTGCGTTCGGCGCTGCGACTGCCGTGCTCTCACTCGCTCCTGTCGGTCGCTCGCGAGAACCTCGCACGAGTCGCTTTCTCCCTCCGGTCGGAAGCTCCCGCGCGCCAACCGCCGCATCTCGGCCCCAATTCTGGCACCCCTGGCGGACTGAAAGGGCGAACCTCGCTCCCGTTTATTGTAGTCGCTGAGCGGGCACTACCCGAACGAAGTGAGGGTATCCCGCTCAGCGACCGGGAGCGAGGTGAGGGCTTTCTTCGTCATTGCGGTGCCGGCGTTCACGTAGAGAAAACCGTCGAGCCCTAGAACCGCTCCGCAACAGGCACGCCCTCGAACAGGTCCGGGTGGAGAATCGAAGCGAGCACTTCGAGCTCTCCAGCCAGTCTCGGCGTCCACCGATTGAGGACCTGTCCGTCCAGCACGAAGACCTGGTCGTCCTGCACGGCTGTCAATTCGCCCCAGCCCGGCCGACCGGTCAATTCCTCGCGATTGGCCCGCGTCGTCGCCTCGTCGTAGCTACACGGCGCGACCACGACCACGTCCGGATCGGCTTCTCGAATCGCGTCCCACCCGGGCTCGGCCGACCGCTCACCGGCGTCGGCCAGCGGGTAGTCCCCACCAGCGGCATCGACCAGTTCGGGCACCCAGTTCGCGGCGACGTGGATAGGGTCGAGCCACTCGAGAACGGCGACGCTGGGCCGCTCGTCGGCCCCGCCCGTCACCTGGCGCACGGTGTCGACGCAGCCCTGCATCTCGCCGACCAGTTCCTCGGCCCGCTCCTCGCGGCCGACGACCGCTCCCACCTCTTGGATGCAGTCGTAGACGCCGCCGAGGGAGCTGGCCTGGAGACCAACCACGTCGGGTTCGACGTCGAGGTCACCCAGGTGACGCTCGACGAGGGCCTCGTCGACGGCGCAGACGCCACAGACCGACTGGCTGAGGATGACTTCGGGTTCGACGGCCCGGAGCGTCTCGACGTCGACGTCGTAGACCTCCCCGGTTGCCTGGCTGTCGCGGTCGGCGCTGCCGTCGGCGTCGACCCGCGAGGTGTTGATTCGGGGGAGGTCCGCGACGCCCGGCGGGAAGTCACAGGCGTGGGAGACCGCCACCGGCTCGACGCCGAGGCAGGCGAGTATCTCCGTCCCCGAGGGCGAGGTCGAGACGACCCGGGGCGACGAGGTGCTCATCGCCGGGTCTGGCGGGCGACCAGGGCCGCACCCAGGACGGCCACGAGCGCCGTTGCGACGCCGAACCCGGGCCCGGCACTGCCCGGCGTCGACTCCTCGGTCGCCGTCGCAGTCGCCGTGGGGGTCTCAGTGGCACCCGCTGGGGTTGGGGTCGACGTCGCCGTCGTATTCGCCGCCGCGTAGGCGTCGGGATGGAACGTCTCGGCCAACTGCGAGACCACACTGACGACGCGGGGTGCCGGCTGGCTGATGTAGTTTCGGTTCACGACGATAGTCTGGTTTTGCTTGACGGCCGTCGTCGCGTTGTAGGCGTCCGACTTCGGGACGGTGGGCTCGGCCGAGTTCAGCATGATCCAGTCGGGGTTCTGGTTGATGACGACCTCCTTGCTGATGGGCTTGTACCCCTCGATGCCGGCGTCGACTGCCACGTTGTTGCCGCCGGCCCGCTCGATGATCGTGTTGATGAACGTGCCCTCGCCGGCGGTGTAGCCGAAGAAGACGTAGAGGACGTCCGGGCGCTCCTGGCCCTCGACGGCCTCGTCGATGGTCGAGAGCCTGGCCTGCATCTCCTCGACCGTCTCGGCTGCACCCTCACATTCGCCGGTGAGCCGGCCGACGAGGTGGGTCTTGTTCGCGATGTCACCGATGGATTCGGCCTCGCGGAAGTGATACACCGTCACCCCACTCTCGCGGAGTTTCTCGACGCCCGCCGGTTCGAGGCTGGCGTTGGGTGCGAGCACCAGGTCGGGCTCCAGGCCGACGACCTCCTCGTTGTTGATCGTCTTGCCGCTCCCGGAGATGTTGGTCTTCGCCGAGGCGCCCTCGAGGTACATCGCGTACTTCGTCACGCCGACGACTTTCTCCTTCGCGCCGATCTCCCACATCGTCTGGGCGGCGCTGGGGTTCAGCGTGACGACGCGCTGGGGCTCTTCGGCGACGCGGACCGTCTCGCCGGTGGCGTCGGTCCGCTCGACCGGGAAGCCACAGTCGGCGTCCGACTGGGCGCCGACGACTGCCGTCGCCGGACCCAGGACGGACACTGTGACGAGCGCTGCGACTAGAAGGCGTACCGTGTCCATGACACCCCGACGTGCGGCCCTGCCCAATAAATATTTATCTACTCCAAGTGAGCTTGGTATCGATGGACGAACACTCGACGCGCGGACTGCCTGTGGGGGATCGATGGCAGACGTGAGCGCCGGTGAGGAGCCGATGGCTGCGGCGGCGACGCCGGAGCCGGACAGTGCGACCGACCCGGTCCACGCCGTGGGCATCGGCCCCGGCGACCCGGCGTTCCTGACCGGCCGGGCCCGGGAACTACTGGCCGAGGCCGACGCGGTCGTGGGCTTCGAGACGGTGCTGGACTACGCCGCCGAGGTCACCGACGAGGCCGACACGCGCCACTTCGCCTGCGGGTACGACGACCAGACCGACAAACTCGACGGATTTGCGGCGGCCGTGGCCGACGGGGCTCGCGGCGTCGCAGCGCTGATGGGTGACCCGAACGTATCGGGCTACCAGTTCCTCGGCCGGGTCGAGCGGGCCGTCGACCGGCCGGTCCGGGTGGTGCCCGGAATCTCCTCGGTCCAGGTCGCTGCCAGTCGGGCCCGAACGCCCCTGGAAGAAACAACCGTAGTTACGCTCCACCGTCGGGGCTCGCTGGACGCTCCCCTGGACCGGCTCGCCGCCGACGCCGGCGACCGGCACCTGCTGGTCATTCCCCGGCCCTACGACTGGATGCCCGAAGACGTCGCAGCCTTCCTCGTCGAGCGCGGCGCCGACCCCGCCCTCGGCGCGTTCGTCTTCGAGCACCTCACCCACGACGCCGAGGCCAGAACTACCACGACGCTGGGCGACCTGGCGACCGAGGCTGGCAAGGACGGCGAGGCTGGCGAAGCGGGCGAGTCGGACCCCGGGGACAGCGCCTTCTCGGACCTCTCGGTGCTCGTCGTCCGTGCCGAACGTTTACGTGCCGGCGAGGGGGAGGACTGACTGATGACCGACGACACAGCTTCGACGGGAGCCACCGACCACGAGAGCGGCGGCCGGAGCGCACCGACGGGCGAGCGGCCTCGCCACCACGCTATCGAGGCCTCGGCGCCCGAGGAGTTCGGCCTGGTCCAGGTCTGGTGGGGCGACGGCAAGGGCAAGACGACCGCCGCGCTGGGGATGGGCCTGCGCGCCGCCGGCCACGGCTACCGGGTGCACATGGTCCAGCTGATGAAGGGCGGGACCGGCACGGTCGAGGACGTCCGCGGCGAGTACAACGCCATCGCCGCCCTCCCTGGATTCTCCTACGAGAACTCCGGACACTACGGCTGGCACGGCTTCCACGACGGCTCCGACGACGACGAACACGCCGCCAGGGCGAAGGGCGGGCTGGCCAGGGCACGTGAACTGGCCGAGGCTTCCGGCGAAGCCGACCTGGATGAGCCGCTGCCCCTGGACGGCGAACCCGAGGATGGCGTGCACATGTTGATCCTCGACGAGGTCCTGTACGCCGCGAATCGGGGGTTGGTCGACCCCGACGACGTGGTGGACCTCATTGAATCGAAGCCAGACGGGCTCGAACTGGTGCTTACGGGCAGTCACGAGAAGCCCGAGTTCGTCATCGACCACGCCGACCTGGTCACCGAGGTCGGGAAGATCAAGCACCCGATGGAAGCCGGCCAGGGCGCTCGCAAGGGCACGGAGTTCTGAGTTCGGCGCCGCTTTTCGTGTGTGGAGTGCGTGGGTACTAGCTACGCTGCTGGCACTGTTCTGTCTATGCTATATGAACAGATGCTCACTTGTTCAATTATTTCCCCCCAGGCTATGGAATCGAGTTGCTACAGTCCGTACAGCCGCCCCACAGCAGGGAAAGCCCTCGGCCCGCTGGCTATGGAATCAAGTTCGTGCTACCGTCACCGCAACGGCGAGAAAGCCCTCGGCCCGCTGGCTATGGAATCAAGTTCGTGCTACCGTCACCGCAACGGCGAGAAAGCCCTCGGTCCGCTGGCGGTCGGAGAGTCGGATATCTAACTCACTCTGTTCGCTCGATAGGGCCGACTCTCCGACTACACAGAGCGCCACCGGACCTCGCCCATTCATCCACCAGGCGCCGCACAGCCACCGCCCCGCGCCACCATCCTCCCCAGCCGACTCCCTCGTTCGCTCCGCTCACTCGGTCGTCCCTCGCGCGAGTCGCTTTCTCCCGTTGGTCGAAAGCTCCCGCGCGCCAACCGCCGCATCTCGGCCCCAATTCTGGTATCCCTGGCGGACTGAAAGGGCGAACCTCGCTGGCGTTCATCGTGGTCGTCTGAGCGACCTCTATCCGAGGGAGCGATAGCGACCGAGGATATGTCGCTCAGCGACCGCCAGCGAGGTGAGGGCTTTCACCGTCGTTGCGGTCGCAGTGCTGAAACGGACGACAAAATCTCACAACGGCGGTCCATCGAACAGCCGGACCACGAAGACGCCGTAGACCAGCGAGTAGGTCACGTTCGTAATCGAACCGGTCAGATAGTAGGTCGTGTCGCCGCTCGTGACGTCCTGGTAGCGGACGATCGACTTCGCCGCGAACGCGACGGTCAGCGCGGTGTAGGCCCCGAGCAGGGCGAAGGTCAACACGAGCACGTTCTCGACCTTGCCGATGGCCCGCCCGGTGTCTATCTGGCTCTCGTCGGGGTCGGCGCCGGCGAACCAGAGCGCCCCCCGGACGGCCCAGCCGCTGGTCGCAAGCAGGAGGCCGTAAGCCCCGGCGAGACCCACGAGCTGTTCGGCGTTGTCAGTCAGCACCGGCTGGACGGGCATCGTCACGGCGAGCGTCGCGGCCGACCCGATCCCGAGAATCGCGCCGGCGACCATCCAGCGGTTCATTCTTCGGCCAGCGACTCGAAGGCCCGCGCAATCCGTCTTTCGGTCCGCAACACCGTCTCGGCCCCCGCTCGGCCGAGGGTCTTCGAGACCACCTGGACGGTGACCCCCTCGGCCTCGGCGACGGCCGTCATCGAATCGGCGTCCCGGTATTTCACCACCAGTTCGGCCTGGCGCTCGGTCCACTCGCCCTTCCAGGCCAGCAACAGGTCACACAGGCCCTCGAGCAGGTCCACGACCACCGGGTCGCAGCCCTCGTCCAGTGCCAGGTCCAGCCCCACGTATCGACTCTCCCTGGCGACGGTCTCCAGGAGTTCGTCGGCGCGGTGGAACGCCGGGCCGTCCATCTCCGCGACGACGCCCGACTCGACGCCGACGTCGACGGTCCCCCGGACCACGGCAAAGCGCATCTCCGTCGGATGGATGGCTTCACCGAGCGCCCGAATTGCCCGGTCGACGCCGTCGGGGTCCGCGAGCACTCCCGCCACCTCGTCGACGCCCTTCAGGATGGCAAAGGGCGCGACGATGCGGTCTCCAAGTTCCTCGTTGGCCGCCGCGACGCCAGCCTCGAGGCGCTCGCGGAGTGCTTCGCGGTCCGCGACCGACCGCGAGCCGACGACGTCGCCGGTCACGACGCAGCACGTGGTGGCCATACCATCCCTTGTTCCAATAATGGGTTAACTCTTTTGTCTAACCCAATCACGGTTTTATTACCGAAAGCACCCAGAAATGGGTTAGAGGTGTTCGGGCCCGTCGGCGGGCGAAACACACGAGTCCCCGGCCTGCGGAGGGAGGGGTAGTGACACGGACGGTTCTCGTCGCCGGGACGGCCAGCCACGTCGGCAAGAGCACCGTC
>CAZGAX010000077.1:0-17495 GCA_964523745.1 uncultured Halobacteriales archaeon
GAGATCATCGACAACGCCATCCCGCACATCGGCGGCGAAGAGCAGAAGATGGAGACCGAGTCCCGCAAGCTCCTGGGCGAGTTCGACGGCGCCGAGGTCGACTGGCTCGACGCCCAGGTCAACGCATCGTGTAACCGCATCCCGACCATCGACGGTCACCTGGAGAACGTCTGGGCCGACACCGCCGAAGACGCGACGCCGTCGGAAATCGCCGAGGCGATGGCAGACTACCCGTCGCTCGACCTCCGCAGTTCCCCCGACCAACTGATCCACGTCTTCGAGGAGCCGGACCGTCCCCAGCCCCGGCTGGACCGCGACCGGGAGAACGGCATGGCCGTCTCTGCCGGCGGCTTCCGCGAGACGGACGACGGCGTCCAGTTCAACTGCCTGGCCCACAACACGATGCGAGGGGCCGCTGGCGCGTCGGTGCTCAACGGCGAACTCTTGCTGGAGCAGGGCTACCTGTAGTCGCCTGGCCGGCACGCAGGTCGGTCACTGGCGGGAACTTTCTGTTGACAGAATCCTTTTCAGTGCCTCCGGCCAACACCTCGTATGACGACGACAGCACCTTCGCCGGCGGCGGTGCTGGAGGAACTGAACGCACTCGGTCCGCCGGGAACGCCATTTACGACGGCGGAAGTCGCAGCCGAGTTCGACTGCACGGACCGCACAGTGTACAACAAGCTGGACAGTCTCGTGGAAGCGGGCGACCTGGAGACGAAGAAGGTCGGTGCCAAAGGACGGGTCTGGTGGCGACCAGCCGAGGCCGTCGACCGCCCCGAGCACGACTCGAAGGCGACCGTCACCGAATCGACGTTCCGGCAACTGTTCGAGAACGTTCCCGGTCTCTACCTCATCCTCGAGCCCGACGACTACGAAATCGTCGCCGTGAGCGACGCCTACCTGAACGCGACGATGACCGAGCGGGAGGAGATCATGGGCGAGACGCTGTTCGAGGTGTTTCCCGCCGACCCCGCCGACCCGGACCCCGAGGGCGTCCCCCGGTTACGCGGGTCGCTGGAACAGGTGAAAGCAGAGAAAGAAACCGACGTCATGCCGGTGACGTTCTATCCGATCCCTCGTCCCGAATCCGAGCGCGACGAGTTCGAGGACCGCTGGTGGAGCCCGACGAACGCGCCAGTGGTCGACGAGTCGGGCGACATCAACTACATCATCCACCGCGTCGAGGACGTCACTCCTGTCGTCCGTCAACTCCAGGCCGACGGCAGCGAGGCGGTGCTCGACCGCCTCGACACGCCGGACTCCCACCTGGCGACGGACATCATGCTGCGCGGCCAGGAGTTACACGAGGCAAAAGAAGCGGCGTACGAGAATCTCCAGGAGAGCGAGGAGCGACTCGATGCGTTCGTGACGGCAACCTCTGAAGTCGTCTATCGCATGAATCCCGATTGGACCGAGATGAAGGAACTAGACGGCCAGGGATTCGTCGCCGACACCGACGAGGCCCGGAGCAACTGGCTCGACGACTACATCCCTCCCGACGAACAGGAGCGCGTTCAGGACGCCATCGAGGAGGCCATCGAGACGAAGAGCACGTTCGAACTGGAACATCAGGTGATGAAAGCCGATGGAACCCGTGGCTGGACCCACTCCCGGGCGGTGCCAATTTTGAACGACGTCGGTGAGATCACCGAGTGGTTCGGGACGGCCTCGGACATCACCGAGCGCAAGGCCGCTGGCGAGAAACTGCGCGAGAACGAAGCCTGGCTCTCGGAAATCCTGGCGCAACTTCCGGTTGCTACCGGGGTCATCGACCCCGACGGGACCTTCACCCTGCTGAACGACAAGATGAAAACGTTCGTCGGCCCCGGTCAAATACCCTCGCGGGACCCGGAAAAGGAGGCCGAGTGGAGCGCAACGGACGCAGATGGCGAGCACCTCCCACCCGAACAGTGGCCCGGCGCGAGGGCCCTTCGCGGGGAGGACGTTTCCGACGGGGTCGAGTTCCAGTTAGAGCGCGACGAGACGAGCAAGTGGATGGACGTCGCAGCCGTGCCGTTCCGGGAGGACGATGACGGTGGGGGAGCCATCATCACCATCGAAGACGTCACCCAGCGCAAGCAGCGGGAACAGTTGCTGGAGGCACAAAAGGAGCTGCTGGAGCTAATTGCCACAGGTGCGCCACTCGAGGAGTGTCTCTCCTCGTTGTGCGCCGCAGTTCCGAAACTCAGCCAGGGCGCTCGTGCGAGTATCTTGCTCGCCGACGACGACCACGAATCGTTCCAGCGGCCCATCGCCCCGGACCTGGACCCGTCGTGGGGAGAGGGGCTCGAAGGCGCTCCGATCAACGAACTACTGATCGGCACGTGCGGAGAGGCAGTGTTTCGCGGCGACGGTGTCTCCTGCGAAGACGTAACGACTGACGACAGATGGTCGAAGGAATGGCGTGAACTCTGCGTCGCGAACGACGTACTCGCCGGCCACTCAGAACCCATACGGGACGGGAACGGTGAGCCCGTGGGTTCGTTCATGTTCTGCTTCGACGAGCCGCGCCCTCCGAACGAGTGGGAACATCAACTAGCGGACTTCGCTACCTACATCGCTGGTATAGCGGTCGAGCGCCAGCAGTCGCGCCAGGCACTGAAGCAAACTAACGAATCTCTCGAACGCCTCAACGACGCGAGCCGCGAACTGATCGACGCCGATACGGCAGAGATCAGCGACCGGGTCCCCGATCTCGCACAGGACGTGCTAGACGTAGACTACGTCGGTCTGTGGCGCTACGACGACCGGACTGGAGGGATCTACGAGCACTCCCGCCACACGAGTCCCGAGATAGACCCGGAGGCGCTCGAACTCTCCGACGAATTCTCCGACCAGGTCTGGCAGACGTTCATCGGCGACGCCATCAACGTCGACGACGGTCGCGACCGCCCGGAGCGTGCGCCTTCGGAGTCGCCGCTGGGGAGCCGTGCGTTCGTCCCGCTGGGTAGACACGGCGTCATCTGCGTGGGGTCGACGCGAACCGGGGAATTCGACGAGCGAACGGTCGACCTCGTGGAGACGGTCGCCGCGACCGTCGAAACCACGTGGGATCGCGCCGATGGCGAAGAGGAACTGGAACGGAAGAACACGGAACTGACGCGTCTCGACGAACTCAACACGCTCATTCGGGACATCGACCAGGCGCTCGTCCAGGCCGAAACGATCGACGAAATCGACGAAGCCGTCTGTAACCGACTCGCGGAATCCGCGCTCTTCGAGTTCGTCTGGATCGGCGACTTCGACGCCGACGCCGACGCAATCGAACCCCGGGCGTGGGCCGGCGTCGCCGGCACCTCCCTGAACGACCTCACGACGGCGGAGCCCGGACTGAGCGCCAACGTGAGTCCTTTCGTATCCGCAATCCAGACCGGAGAGACGCAGGTTATCGACGACATCGCAACCGACGCGCGAGCTGCCCCGTGGCGCGAGGTCGCCCTGGAACTGGGAGCGCGCTCGTGTCTCAGTATCCCGCTCCTGTACGATGAGCACGTCTACGGTGTCCTAAAGGTCTACGACGGAACTCCGCAGTACGACGAACGAGATACCGACGTGCTTGCGGAACTCGGGCAGACGATCGCCCACGCGATCCACACCGTCGAAACCAGAGAAACCCAGCGGACGAACAGTGTAATCGAACTTACACTCCGCTCCGAGGCCGCAGAAACCCCACTGTGTCGGCTGGCCCGAGAGACGGGCTGTACGATAGAGTTCGAGGGGCTAGTGCCTGGATCGAACGGCGAGCCAGCCGTATTCTTCACCGCGAAAGATGTCGCATCCGCCGAGCTCCTCGCTGCCGGTGAGGAGTCACTCGCCGTCGAGGAACTGAACTATCTCTCTGACCGTAACGAGGGAGCCATGTTCGAATTGCAACCGGTCGATCCGATGCTCGCTTCGCACGTCCTCGACCAGAACGCGACGGTTCGTACGCTCTCCATCGACGCTGGAACTGCGACAGCCGTCATCAACTTGCCGGGGTCGGCCGACGTTCGCGGATTCGTCGAACAGGTCCGGCAAACGGTGCCGGATCTCGAACTCCTCGGCCGAAGGACCCGATCCCGCTCTCCCGAAATGCAGCGTCCGCTACACGGCGTATTCGAGGAGCGACTGACGTCCCGTCAGCAGGAAGTCCTCCAGTTGGCCTACCGCAGTGGGTTCTTCGAATCGCCACGGATCCAGACCGGGAACGAGTTGGCAGACGCTCTCGACATCTCTCAGTCCACCTTCAATTACCACCTCCGTGGTGCCCAGCGGGAAGTCTTCGAGGTTCTGTTCGACCACTCGGACTGACCTACGGGGTCGTATCTGGAACGGTTTCTCGAAATATTGCGATCACAATTAACAGGCTAGTATCGTAAAACGTGTGTAAACCTCTGAATCGTAGCGTCGCGTGGAATCGTACGGTACAATGGCCCTCGTCGCGAGTTCGCCGCTGTAATACCAATATTGCGACTTCTGAGTCGGCGGGCCTCACTGCTCCGAGGTATTCCTTTCCTACGTACAATCTAGAAGGTAGGAGTGTGACGGACGACACGATCGGACAGACCGGAGGGGGGCCTCGCCGAGTAAGTCGTGCAGCGTCGTCGGCGAACGCACCGGACGATGCTCTCGTTGCGGCCAGACGACTGGACGACTACCAATTCCTCGTCACGCACATCGAGAACGGCGGCTTCGACGGGGTCGAGGGCCTCCCTGCACGTATCGCACCCAAAGCTGACACCACTCTGGCACTGGACCACGGCCGCCCAACGGACGGAACCAGGTACAGATGACCGGGAAAGCGAGGTCGATGTCATCGACGGACGAGGTCCTGGACGTCCTGCGAAACCCGTACCGCAGACGACTGCTCGTCGCGCTGCTAGACGAGAATCCGCTAGGGGCGGAGGACCCCAAACTGCTCCCTGACGTGACGATGACGGACGGCGACGACCACGGCCTGCACATCAAAATTCGACACGTGCACCTCCCCAAGCTAGCCGACGTCGGCTACGTCGATTGGGACCAGGAATCACACTCGGTCACCAGGGGCCCGAAGTTCGACGAAGTTCGACCGCTGCTGGAGTTGCTACGAGACCACGTCGACGTACTCCCTGACGACTGGAACTGATGGAAACCGACTGACGGGCGACGGAGCGGGCAAACGGACGGTGCTCCACGCACACCGCCCTGACGTGTTTTCTCCACCTGAAAACGCCGTTCTTCGACGGTGAACGCCCCGCCGACGCTGACGGTCGTCCGTCACACGTCGGACGAACTCCGACCTCGGGGCTGGCCTGTGCGGATTGCCGCTTTTTTCGTCCCATTGCACTCTGGCGGTTACCGTAACAAACGATGGTAAACGATTCGAAGCGTACACACATTTAATAGGGGGTCGTCGCAGATGGAGAAACGAAGATGGTGGGGGACGACCTGACGATACTAGTGGTAGACGACAACGACGGCTGTCGAGACCTGTACGCGCTCTGGCTGGAGGGTCGGTACGAGGTCTGGACCGCCGCGGACGGCAACGAGGCGCTCGACCGGATGACAGAGCGAGTCGACCTGGTCTTGCTCGACCGGGACATGCCCGGTCCGTCGGGCACGGAAGTGGCAAAACGCGTCGAGGCGGAGTACGACTGTTACGTCGTCATGGTTAGCTCTCGGCCCGTCGACTTCGACGTTGTCGAACTGCCGATCGACGACTACGTCGAGAAGCCCGTCGACCGGGAACAGATCCGACACGTCGCCGAACGGTACACGGTACAGCAGTCCTACCAGCAAGCGCTCGACGAGTTCTTCGCGCTGACGGCGAAGCTGGCGAGTCTGGAGAGCGAGAAGAGCCGCGCCGAACTTGAGGCCAGCGAGACCTACGCCCGGCTCAAGTGGCTCGTCGACGAGAAACGGGCCGAAGTCGACTACGCCCTCGGCGGGGAGGAGACCGACTGGTCGGTCGCCTTCGAGACCTGCACGGCCGGCGTCTCGCCGAGCGCCTAGGACCCGACGCGGATGGCAGGCTATTTAATGCACCGCGAGGCAGGGTAGGCGTATGGAGCGCGTGGACGTGGCCATCGTGGGTGGCGGTCCGGCCGGAGCGGCCGCCGCTCGCACCGCCGCCCAGGGGGGCGCCGACGCACTCGTTCTCGAGAAGGGCGTCCCCAGGGCCGACCGGGACTTCCCGGGACCGGACTCGACGGACGCCGCCGGGATGCTCGACTACTGGGTCGACATCATGGACGAGGACCCGGCGGACATCCCCGACGAGGTCGTCCTCCAGACGCTGGACGGCGCGAGTTTCGTCGGCCCCTCGGAGTCGCTGACGATCCGCGACACCGGCATCGACGCCAGCTACCCGCACTTCGGTTTTGCCTTCCACCGCGCCCGGTTCGACGACTGGCTCCGCGAGCGGGCCGAAGACGCCGGGGCCGAATACCGCGTCGGGGACTCCGTCACGGGCGTCGAAACCGACCTGAACGGCGGCCACAGCCACGAGATCTCGCTGTCGAACGGCGAGACGGTCGAATCCGAGTACCTGATCCTCGCGGACGGTCCCCAGCGGACCGTCACGACGGGCGCCCTCGACCAGTTCATGCCCGAGGGCCGTAGCGTCTCGGACCTGCTCGCGTCGACGAAAGCCAACCACATCGCCTACCAGGAACACCGCAGAGTGCCCGAGGAACTGTTCGAGCCCCACCTGCTGAAGTTCTGGTGGGGCGTGATGCCGGGTCACACCGCCTACCCCTGGATCTTCCCGAACGACGACAACGTCGCCCGCATCGGGCTAACGATGCCCATCGGGCTGGACATCGACGAGTACGACGCGTCCGAGTGGGCACTCCTCCGAGAGGACGACGAACAGATTCCCCGGGGTAGCGTCTACGTCCGGCGCCTCCTCGAACAGGAGTACCCCGAGTACGACCTCGACGACTTCCCGCTCGTCGAGGACAGGGGCAAGCAGGGCGGCACCGAAACCTACCCGATCTCCTCGACGCGGCCCATCGAGTCGCCGACGAAGGCGGGCATCGCCGTCGCCGGCGGGGCGATGGGCTCGACGAGCGCCTTCCACGAGGGCGGCGACCACGTCGCCGTCCGCACCGGCAAGCTCGCCGGAGAACTGGCTGCCAAGGGCACGCTCGACCGCTACAACGACGCCTGGCACGCCGCGATCGGCGACGAGATCTTGCGAAACGTGACGATGGCCGACGTCGTCCACGACTACGGCCCGGCCGACTGGGACCGGACGTTCGCCACCGCCGACCGCATCCTCAACTACGGGACGTCGGGGCTCTACCGGGTCGTCCGGTCGGGCCTCACCGGTGTTCGGCTGTATCTCACCTACCGCCGGACAAAAGACCGGTTCCGCGACGGCGCCTACGTCCAGCTCGCGGAGTCGGAATACACGGTCTGACGCCGGTTCGAGGCCGCCACCGCTCCGCGA
The DNA here is from genome assembly GCA_964523745.1 of uncultured Halobacteriales archaeon. Taxonomy (GTDB): domain Archaea; phylum Halobacteriota; class Halobacteria; order Halobacteriales; family Haloarculaceae; genus CAZGAX01. The sequence goes on from CAZGAX010000077.1 coordinate 7,418, forward strand.
AGCCTTAATCCGTGGTCGATGCCTACAGACGAGTGCGTGCTCTAGTCCCCGTCCGAGTCGACCCACCAGGGTGCGATGACTGCACGGAGAACCCAGGCACGCGACAGTGGACCGAACCACTATCAAGGCGCCCGGCACGAGGGTTTGCCGACCGACCCGGCACACTGCCAGGGGTGACGTCGGTCGTTAGTGTTCCGGGCGTACATTTCGGTATACGACAGAGTCAGACGATACTGAAGACCATATTTACTGAAGACCGTTGCCACGAACGGTCGTCTCCTCGTTTGCCACAGATACTTCGTGAAGGGGCGGAGAGCCTACTCCACAAGCCTGGAACGTCCAGCGTCACGAGGCATCCGACGCCCACGTCCGAACGAGGACCGATGCCGGCGAGAGAGACGGATGGTCAGGCTCGTCTCGCCCGTCTCGGTTTCGGTCACGGTTCTACGAGAACTTCCTCCAGTTTGTCGAGCATCTCGTTCCAGGTAGTGGCGTTACCCTCTACCATCTCCGGATCGATCTGTTCCTGAGTGAACACGATCTCGGTTCCCCCGTCGACGTCCCGGAACACGACGCTGATGCGGCTCTCGACGTCGTCGTGCGGCCCATCGACTCCTCGAAGGACGTAGACGAGACGTTCGTTCTCGACGACCTCCAGAAACTCCCCTTCGAAGTCGAAGCGGTCGTCGCCGGGGAAGTGGCTCACCCGCAGCGAACCTCCGGGTTCGGCTTCGATCGTGTGGACTTCTACGGTGAGGTCTCCCACCGATTGCCACGCTTCGAGGTCGTCAGGGTCGACGAAGGCGCGGAACAGGCGTTTCCGGGATACATCGAACGTCCGACGGATGGTCAGGCTCGTCTCGCCCGTTTCGGTCTCGGTCATGGTTACTCCACCAGTTCAGCCAGGTTCCCGAGAGAGTCGTTCCAGCCCGCGTTGGCGTCTTCCACGGGAATGGCCTCGGGAATTCCCTCCTGATGGACGGTCACCTCGGTCCCGTCAGGGACGTCCTCGAAGGTGACCGTGACCGTCATCTCGCCGGCCATGCCCGGGTCGTCGGTCTCGAACGAGTCGGTGTGGACGATACGCTCGCCGGGTACGAGTTCCAGGTACGTACCACCGAACGAGTGGCCGTACTCGGCGAGCTCCTCGGTCTCCCCCGTGAACGTAATGCGGAACGTCCCGCCCTCTTCGGGGTCGAGGTGGTGGACTTCGGCGGAGAAGCCGGTCGGCGGGAGCCACTGGGCGAGCTGGTCGGGGTCGAGGAAGGCATCGTAGACCCGACCGGGTGGCGCCTCGATCACGCGGCTCACGGTGAGGCTCCGCCCCTCGTTCGTCTCGGTGCCGTCGGTCATGCGTCCACCTCACCCTCCTCGCTCGTCGTTCCCGCCGATTCGACCAGCTCCGCCAGCCGTTCCCAGGTCTCGCGCAGTCCGTCCTCCATGCCCGACTCGACCATCGCGTCCCGGTCCTCGACGCACTGGAAGACGGTCGTGACCGTCAGCCGGGTCTGCTCGTCCACGTCCTCGAACGTGGCCGTCTCGAGCGACACGTGCCCCGGCGTGCCCTCGTACTCGAACGTCTGGACGACCCGCTCGGGGGCGACGACGTCGTGGTAGACGCCGTGGAAGGCGTGCTCGTTCCCGTCCGGGTCGCGGTTGAGGAAACGCCACCGGCCACCCGGTCGAGTGTCCATCTCGTCGACGACCGTCTCGTAGCGCCTCGGTCCCCACCACTCGGGGATCGCCGTCGGGTCGACGTGGGCTTCGAAGACGCGCTCGGGCGGCGCGTCGAAGTCCCGGGATACGGTGATCGCGTGTCGGTCAGGCTCCACGGTCAGTCTCGTCTCGCCCGTTCTGCTTTCAGTCATGGTCTCGAGTACCTCCTCCAGGTTGTCGAGGATCGCCGCCCAGCCCTCGTCGGCACCGTCGGGCACCGGGCCCGGGAACTCCTGGGTGACCACGACTTCCATCCCGTCGTCGACGTCCAGAAATTCGCAGGTGAGACGGAGCTCCCCGCCTTCGATCTCCTCGACGGTCACGATGCGCTCGTGCTCGACGACCTCCTCGAACGTACCTTCGTTGTCCATCTGGTGCTCGTCGGCCGTCCAGGTCACGGACATCTCGCCACCAGGCACGGGGTCGAACGCGCGAACCTCCGCCTCCATTTCCTCCGGCACGAACCACTGGGCGAACTCGTCGGGGTCGACGAACGCCCGCCACACGCGTTCGCGGGGCGCGTCGAAGGTCCGCCGGACGGTCAGCTGGTTGTCGACGCTCATTCGTTATCCTCCTCGGCCGGCACGTAGGTCAGCGAGACGACGCCCGCGTCGAACGTCGGGAACTTCGAAACTATCAGGTTTCGCTGGGGCGATGCTGTGTCGGTGTTATCGGTCATTCTTCATCTTCCTCCAGGTGAATGGCCAGCGCGTCGAACCGGTCCTCCCAGAAGACGCGGTACCGAGTGAGCCATCCGAACGCGGCGGAAAGGGGAGCGGCATTCAGGTGGCAGCGGCGAACGCGACCGTCCTTCTCGAACTCGACCAGACCGGCGTCCTCCAGCACGTGCAGGTGCTTCGATACGGCGGCGACGGAGACGTCGTGCGGCTCGGCCAGTTCGCTGACGTTCTTCGGCCCGTCGGCTACCCGTTCGAGGACGTCCCGACGGATCGGGTGTGCCAGCGCCTGGAAGACCGCGTCGAGATCGAGGTCGTCCGGAAGTCGTTCAACCATCCGGTTGAATGAACGCCGAGTTAATACTTAACCCTTTGGTTTAATGGGGTCGTTGGGCTGTCTAACGGTTGTTCACCTGGGTGGCTGTACGTTCACGAGATCGCTACGGTCGAGTCGATCACACTCCGAGACGAGGCTTGTCAGGTGTATTCTCTGAATTCGGAACGCCGATTCTGACGGTGACCTCGATCAGTCGATGGAGCGGTACCAGTCCAGTGTTACTTCCAAGGCTCGCCTGTGTGGCGTCGGTTCGAACTCGAACTCCATCTCGAACTTTTCGTGGCTGACGACGAACGGTGCCGACCGCTGGTACTGGGTCTCTCGCAGTTCGCCGAGCGTCGACGAGACGAGGCCGAGCGGTTTCAACAGCCACGACGGGAGCCCGCGAACCGTCGGATCGGTTCCGGCGACGTCTCCGGCCAGGGTCACGAGCTGTCTGGTCGTGAGCGTCTCCGGACTTGGAACGTGCCAGACCTCTCCCAGTGCCGCTTCGCTCGTCCCCAGAATCACGAGGGTGCGAGCGAAATCCTGGATGTAGGTGTAGGTATGGGGCGCGTCGGGGTCACCCGGAAACCAGACTGTGCCGCCGTCCAGCACCGGTCGAAACACCCGTTCGCCGAGGATGGACGACGTCACTCCCGGTCCGTAGAAGTCACTGGCACGGCCGATAGTCGCCTGCAGCCGCCCCTCCTGGTGTGCCTGCAGGACGCTTCTCGCCATCGCTGCACGCGTCCGTCCTTTCTCGCCCGTCGCCGCCCAGTCACAGCCTTCGTGAATTGGCCCCGCCACCGGACCGTACGTGTAGAGGTTATCGGCCATCACGAACCGGGCGTCCGCCGCCTCGGCGCCAGCGACCGCGCCGTCGAGTAGCGCTGGAAACAGCTCCGGCCACCTGTCGTAGGGCGGCTGGAGACAGAAGTAGACCACCGACGCACCCTCGCAGGCGGCCCTGGCGGCTTCCGGCTGGCTCACGTCGGCACTCACCGCCTCGACGTCTGCTCGACCGTCCGCCGGAGCCACCCCGGACCGGTTTACGACGCGAACGTCTGCGGGCTGGTCACGCAGCACCGTCGCGACGGCGTGACCGACCTGTCCCGTGCCGAGAACGACGTGCGTTCCGGACGCTCGTCTGTCGGCACCTCCCGATGGATCGTCTGTCGACGGTGGAGAAGAGTCCGTCACGCTCTTGCAGTGTCGCCCCGCGTCGATAGCTCCGTCGGCTCGTGGCAATCCACTGCACGGGAATCGCGGCGTCTCGTAGTCGGCTGATCGCATCCAGTATCGGCCAGTAAGTTTCCGTATGCAAACAGGTACCCGTCGGGGGTCCGCTTCCTTACACCATCCCGCGAGAGAAACCCGGAGCCCTACCGATTCTCGGCCCGCCGGATCGAAAACTCGACGCCGTCGCCGGCGTCGACGCGCGTCACGTCGCCGGCCACCTCGATCGATTCCGACGCTCCCGGGTTGAGGTATCCGAACACCCGGTCGCCGGCGTCGGCGACAGTCGCACTTTCGGGCCGTTCGAGAACCTCCCCGTCCACGTCGAGGCAGTACGCTGCTGGTTCCGTCAGGTCGGTAGCGTCGAGCGTTACGACCGAACTGGTAGGCTCAGTGGACTGTTTGGTGACGTTATCGAAAGGCGTGAACGGGTCCGAAAGTTCACTCCCCTCGGACCCGTATCCCGTGACCTCCCTGACCGTAGGCCACTGGTCCGGGTCGACGACGCTCCCGTCGAGTTTCACCGTCGGAACCGGGTCGTCGAACTCGGCCGCGAGGATCGTGCCGTGGAGGACGAACCCGGCCGTCCCGCCCCGGACGCTCCCGGCGAGCAGTTTCGTGTCGTTTTCGAGTTCCGTCACCGACCTGTTCGGGTCGCTGCTCGAGAGAATAGAACTGGCCGTGACGTCGCCCCGCAGGAGTATCGAGTAGCCACTCTTCCGGCCGAGTTGCTTGTCCCCCGAGATCTGGAGCTTCGTTTCTCCGGTATTTGATAGTAGACTCGACGTAGTTTCCGACGAGCCGTCATCTGGTTTGGAGGCCTCAGATGCCCGAATCGTCATGATAGAAGTACTAGGAGCAGGAGTAACATAGTGTTATCGCTCCCGTAGCCCAGCCCTAAATCGTGGCAATCCCGGGGCGGTCTCACACCCTCTCATCCCTGTGGTCCGGGTCGTCACGCCGTATTGGGAAAGCTTACCGAGTGGTCACACCGGGTAATCGAGCCGCCGGTCGGACGCCTGCCGAGTTGTGTTAGGACAGCGGGCGAGGACTGAGAATGCAACGGCAGGGTCCAAGCAGGTGGGACGTGAAGTACTGAGGATGACGTACTCCGCCGGCATCATCGGTACTGGCGGCGTGGCTGGCATGGGGTTGCTCGGCACCCACGAAGCGGTAGGCGAACGCAAATCACGCGCCAGCCACGCCGGAGGCTTCGAAGCGGTCGACGGCATCGAACTCGTCGCTGCGGCAGACGTCGACGAGGAGAAACTGGCGCGCTTCGGCGAGGCCTGGGACGTTCCGACCGAGCGACGGTACGACTCCCACGAGGCGATGCTCGACGCCGAGGACCTCGACGTCGTCTCTGTCACGACCCCGACCTTTCTCCACGCAGACCACGTCGTCGACTCGGTCCGCTCGTCGGCCAGCCCGGACGTCGTCTGGTGTGAGAAACCCATCGCGTCGAGCATCGACGACGCGAAGACCGCCGTCGAGGCCTGTGACGAGGCAGACGTCGAACTCGTCGTCAACCACACGTTTCGGTTCACGGAAAAGATCGACCGACTTCGGGGGCTGATCCAGGGCGACGACCTGGTGGGCGACGTCCGGGCGGTCAGCGCCCAGTTCCGGATGGAACTGATGCGCAACTCCACCCACCTGATCGACACGCTGGTCTACCTGCTGGACGTCGAACCCAGGTGGGCGACCGGCTACATCACCGGGGAGAACGAGGCGATGGAGGCCCTCGGCGCCGGCGGTGCGGCGGACGTGGACGACTCCGGTGGCGGCGGAATGCTCGTCGCCGAGGACGGGACGTTCGTCACCATCGACTGCACCGTTCCCAGGGACATCTCCTCGATGTGCTACAATCTCGTCGGCACGGACGGCAAACTGTACCTGAACAACGACGACGGCGAGTGGCGGTACTGGCGCCTCGAAGACGGCGAACACGTCGAAGAGCCTATTCCGGGAATAGAAGGTGCGTGGACCTGGGAGGAGGACTACCGACGGGGGTTCGAAAACGCCGTCGAACACCTGGTCGAACTCCTCGACGGGACGGCCGAGAACCGCTCGTCGGGGGAGGACGCCATCCGGTCGCTGGAAGTCATCGTCGCGTTCTACGTCTCTCACTACACCGGTGGCCGGGTGACCTTCCCCCTGGAGCGTCCGCTGGAAGACGTTCGGATCAAGTCGTGGTAACGAGGCAAGTGCGGGACGGATCTCGCTTCAAGCGGGGTCGAACAGCGTTTCGCCGTCGACCACGTGCTCTTCGACCGCATCCAGGTCGAGCGTGACGCCGAGACCTGGCGCCTCGGGGATCTCGATGGCCCCGTCTTCGATGACAGTCTCTTCGACGAGGTCGCCCCACCACGGCAGTTCGTAGGAGTGAAACTCGACGGCGAGGACGTTCGGAATCGCCGCTGCGACCTGTGCGCTGGCCATCGTCGCCACCGGGGAGCCGACGTTGTGCAGCGCGAGGGGAACGTAGTACAGGTCGGCCAGGTCGGCTATCTTTCTCGTCTCCAGCATTCCCCCGACTTTCGGCAGATCGGGCGTCAGCACGTCGACCGCCTGTTCTTCGAGGAGGCGCCTGACGCCGTGTTTCCGGTAGACGTTCTCGCCCGCAGCGATGGGGGTCGCCGTGTCGCTGGTCACCTCGCGCTGGACGTCGTGGTTCTCTGGCGGCACGGGGTCCTCCAGCCACCAGATGTCGTAGGGGTCGACGGCCGCTGCGAGACGCTCTGCGCTCCCCTTCGAGTACGTCCAGTGGCAGTCGAAGGCCACCTCGACGTGGTCCGGAACGCGTTCGGTGACGGTCTCGACGATGCGGGCCTTGTGGTCGACCGCCGGCTGGCGGAGGTGCCGGTTCGCCCGGTCAGCCTCCCAGTCGCCTGGCGTCGGCACGTCGAGGTCGAACTTCAGGGCGTCGTAGCCCAACTCCGACACCACGCGCTCGGCCTCGTCGGCGTTGGCCTCGGGACTGGCTTCGTCGCCGGCGTGACAGTCACAGTACGCCCGGACGGCGTCGCGGTACTTGCCGCCGAGGAACTGGTAGGCCGGAGCGTCGTGGACCTTCCCCGCAATGTCGACGAGCCCGAGTTCGATCCCCGAGATCGCCGTGACCGTGACTCCGGCGAGCGAGCCCTCGCCGGACATCTTCTGGACGAGATGTTCGTACAGCCGGTCGATATCGAGGGGGTTCTCCCCGACGACGAAGGGTTTCATCCGCTCGATCAGTTCGGGGACGCCGGCTCCCCAGTAGGCCTCGCCGGTGCCGACGACGCCGGCGTCGGTGTACACCCGGACCAGCGTCCACGGGAAGTTGCCGTCGACCATCGTCGTCTGGACGTCGGTGATCTCGAGGTCTCGGGGCCCAGGCACTCGCCGGGTCGTGACGCCCATCGCCTCGGCGGAGAGGTCCCTGTTCGTGTACTCCGCGTTCGGGTCTCGGAGGCCGCTGTAGTCCCGTCCCATTGGAGACGGTCGTTTCTCGACGGGGATAAGCGGGCTGTCGGCGTACTCAAGCCGGCCAGTACTGGCGGCGGAGCCTCAGTCGGTTCGCTGGAGCAGCGTGGTGTCGAGTTCGAACGGCGAGGTCGGCTGGTCGTCTCGCTTTGCGGCCTGGATGTACAGTGTACTGTTTATCAGCCCGAGGTGGCTGAATCCCTGCGGGTAGTTCCCCCTGAGTTCGCCGCTGGCCGGGTCGACTTCTTCTGCGAGCAGGCCGAGCGGACTCGCGTACTCCAGGACGCGCTCGAACACGGACTGGGCCTCGTCGACCCTGCCGGACAGGGCCAGACAGTCGACCAGCCAGAACGAACAGAGGATGAACGCGCCTTCGCCACCGGGCAGTCCGTCGACGCCCTCGTACCGGTGGACGAGGCCGTCGTCCGTGGTAAGCCGGTCTTGAATGGCGTCGATCGTACCCTGGACGCGGCGGTCGTCGAACGGGAGGAAGCCGACGAGCGGAATCCGCAGCGCGGCGGCGTCGAGCAAGTGCGGGGCTTCGAACGACCGACCGAAACTACCGCTGGTTTCGTCGTATCCCCGTTCGAGGACGGCCGAACGGATCTGCTCCCTGACCGTCCGCCAGTGGTCGAGCGGCGCTTCGAATCCTTTCTCCCGGGCGAGGGCGATGCCCCGGTCCAGGGCCACCCAGCACATCACCTTCGAGTGGACGAAGTGTTCCGGGTCGCTCCGGACCTCCCACATTCCGGCGTCGCGCTTGTCCCAGAGCGAACAGACGTACTCGACGACCTGCCGGACCGTTTCCCAGGTGGTCTGGGTGATCGCGCCGCCGAACCGCGACGTCTCGTAGATGGCCAGCGCGAGTTCGCCGTAGACGTCGAGCTGGAGCTGGTTTCGTGCGGCGTTGCCGATGCGTACCGGGGACGAATTCCTGTACCCCGAGAGGTGATAGAGCACCTCCTCGCTGAGCTGGTCGGTCCCGTGCAGGCCGAACAGGGGACTGAACGGTTGGAACGTCTCGGACTCGGTGTGGAGGATGTCGACACACCAGTCGAAGTAGTCCTCGGCCTCGCGAACGTGGCCCAGCTTGTACAGCGCCTGGACGGTGAACGTGGCGTCGCGGATCCAGCTAAACCGGTAGTCCCAGTTGCGCGTCCCGCCGACCAGTTCGGGCAACGACGTGGTCGGCGCTGCGGCGATGGCCCCGGTCATGTGGTGTTTGAGTAGCTTGAGCACGAGTTCTGACCGGACGACGAGGTCGTGATGGGGACCGGCGAACAGGCACTCGCCCTCCGCCGGGCAATCGTGGGTCCAGTTGTGCCAGTACGCGACGGTCTGGTCCAGCAGCGATTCGGGGTCGACGGATTTCGGGCGCATCCGCTGGCCGTACTGCAGCGAGTACCACGCTACCTCGCCGGCTTCCAGGGTGTGCGTTCCGGTCGCGGCGTTCCCGTCCACACCCAGTGGGACCGGTGGGGTCAGCGAGACGTGCTCGCCGTTGCCCCTCGCGATGACGCCGTCACCGAGGGGTTCGACGACCGTTCTTGCCCTGGCGTAGTCGAACCGTGGCGTGAACTCGACGTCGAGCGTGACGGTTCCGTCGCGACATTCGACCTTCCGGAAGAGCCAGGGTTCGGAAAAGGGCGTCTCCGGGTCGTCGCTGAGCATCGGCATGAAGTCGGTCGTCGTGATGGTCCCGGACGCAGTCTCGAAGGTCGTCTCGAGGACGTTCGTCCTGGGGAGGTAGCGCTGGGTGGCCTCGTAGGAATCGACCGGTTCGAGCGCGAATCGGCCGCCTTCGTCTACGTCGAGAATGGCGGCGAAGACGCTCGGCGACTGGAGGTACGGCAAACAACACCAGTCGATGGCGCCGTCGCGACCGATGAGTGCACACGTCTCGAGATTGCCGACGAGTCCGTACTCCTCGAGCAGTTTGTAGCCGCCCCTCGCTTCGCGGCCGTCGCCGGCCGCCTCGTCGAGCCGTGTGTCATCCATACAGTTCACTGGGGAACGATCGCCTTACCGTCGTCGGATTTCGGGTACCCATCGCTCGCCGGAGCCAGCGTTAACTGTGCCAGTCGAGTAGGGTGACCAATGAGACTCGGCCAGTTCACCGGCGCCGACGCCGAGCGACCGTGGGTCGGCGTTCGACTGAGTGACGACGCGGTGGTCGACCTGCAAGCTGCCGGTCGGGCTGCCGGCGTCGACCTCCCGCAGACGACCAGCGATCTCCTCTCGGGCTGGGAGTGGCGACGAAAAGCAGCGCTCGCCGTCGACCACGCCGAGGAGACGGGAGCCGGGGTCCGCGACCCGGCGACGCTCGAACAGGTCGCCCCGGTCCACGACCCGCAGAAGGTCGTCGGCGTCGGCCTGAACTACCGCGACCACGCCGAGGAAGGCGACGACGAAATCCCCGAGGAACCGGTACTGTTCGCCAAGTTTCCCTCGGCCATCGTCGGTCCCGACGACGCCATCCGCTGGGACCCGGCCCTCACGACGGAGGTCGACTTCGAAGTCGAGTTCGTCGTGGTCGTCGGCCGCGAGGCCCGCGACGTCGACCCGGAAGACGCGATGGACCACGTGGCGGGCTACACTGTCGGCAACGACGTATCCGCCCGGGACCTCCAGTACGGCGACGGCCAGGGGGACCGGGGCAAGAGCC
>CAZGAX010000078.1:0-17453 GCA_964523745.1 uncultured Halobacteriales archaeon
GACCAGACGACCGCGCCGGTCGACGGGTTCCCCGGCGAGTACGACCGGCCGACGTTCGACGATTTCGCCTGATTACCCCGTTCGAAACGAGTAATCGAGCGCCGGCGCGGAGTGAGTGAGACCCCCCATCGAGACGATGTCCACGCCCGTCCGCGCGTAGGCGGGCACGTCCGCGACGGTGATGCCGCCGCTGGCTTCGGCGAGCACGTCCGGGTGGTCGGCCCGCAGTGTGTCGACGGCCGCGGCGACCTCTGTCGGACTCATGTTGTCCAGCAACACGACGTCCGCACCCGCCGCGGCGGCACGCGGCGCGTCCTCGACGGATTCGACCTCCACCTCGACTTTCGTGGCGAAGGAGACCCGCTCGCGGAAGTGTTCGATTGCCCCCTCCAGCCCCATCTCGGCGACGTGGTTGTCCTTGACCATCACCATGTGCGAGAGGTCCAGCCGGTGGGTGTCGCCGCCGCCGGCGACGATAGCTCGCTTCTCGACGCCCCGGAGCCCCGGCGTGGTCTTGCGCGTCCCGGCGATTCGGACCTCGTCGTCAACCTCCCGGGCTGCATCGACCGCCTCCCGGGTCTTCGTCGCAATGCCCGAGGCGTGGCCTGCGACGTTGACGGCGACGCGTTCGGCCCGGAGAACGTCGCGGGCTGGCCCGGCCACTTCGAGGAGGGTGTCGCCGGCGTCGATGACCGTTCCGGACTCGACGGCCTCGGTCACCTCGACGTCGAGGTAGTCGAAGACGGCCGTTGCGGCGTCGATGCCCGCAGCGACGCCGGCCTCCTTCGCCACGAGGCGGCCCGTCGTCTCGCCGGGCACCTCGTTGGTCACGTCGTGGTGGCCCAGGTCCTCCCGGAGCCACGCCTCGATCTGGCTGTCGGGAATCATCAGTCGGCGCTCGGGGTCGTGGTTTCGCTCTCGTCGACGAGGTAGTGACAGCCCACGGATTCGTCGTTCTCGCTGGCAGCCCGAGCGACAAGGAGCGAGACGACCGACGCCGACCGGAGTTCGTACAGCGACCTCGACGTTCTCGTCCGGACGTAGGCGTCCACCTCCCCCTTCAGTCGGCGGAGGACGGCCTGTGCACGGTTCAGCCCCTGGGGCGTCCGCTCGATTCCGAGCTGTTCGTCCATGACGCGTCGCAGTCGGTGAAACTTGTCGCGGGCGAAGTTGTCGGGCAGCGCCGGGTCGCTGTCCCGGAGTTCCTGGGGTTCGATCCGGTCGACCTCGTGGCCGGCAGCGTCCTCGCCGGCCCGGAGACCCCAGACCAGTCCTTCGAGCAGCGAGGTCGAGGCCAGGCGGTTCGCCCCGTGGACGCCGGTCCGGGCGCACTCCCCGACGGCGTAAAGGCGGTCGAGACTCGACTTGCCGCGGTCGTCGACGTCGACCCCACCACAGAGGAAGTGCTCGGCGGGGGCGACCGGGATTTCCGGCAGGTCGACGCCGCGGTCGCGGCACTTCTCCGCGAGGTCGGGGAACTCGGCTTCGAAGGAAAGCGGCGACACGTCGAGGATGACGTGGCCCGTCGCCTCCCGTTCGGCCTTCACGGCTCTGGCGACGACGTCCCGGGGGGCGAGTTCGGCGTCGTCGTGGTAGTCGGGCATGAACCGCTCGCCCTCGGCGTTCCGGAGGACGGCGCCCTCGCCCCTGACGGCCTCGCTGATGAGGAAGGTATCGTCTCGCTCCGCGGTTCCACCGCTCCGCTTCGAGGCGCTCAGCGCCTCGCAGTCGAGCGCAGTGGGGTGAAACTGGATGTACTCCATGTCGGCCACGTCGGCGCCGGCCAGGGCTGCCATAGCGATGCCGTCGCCGGTCGAGTCGTCGGGGTTGGTCGACCGGGGGTACAGCGCGCCGATGCCACCCGTGGCGAGGACGGTGGCGCCGGCAAAGGTCGGGGTGACGTCGCCGTCCCGTTCGAGGAGAGCGCCGTAGACTCGGCCCTCGTGGCGGACCAGTTCGAGCGCGGCTGTATCTTCGAGGATGGTGACGTCGGTCTCGTCCGCGACGTAGTTCAGGAACGGGACGTGGATGTGCTTGCCAGTCGAGGCGTCGACGTGGAGGATCCGGGGTTCGTCGTGGGCGGCCTCCTGGCCGAAGTCGTACTCCTCGCCGTTCGCGTCGAACTGGATTCCCACTGTGTCGACGAGCACGTCCCGGACGGCGTCGTCGGCGTTGTCGACCAGCACCTGGACGGCGTCCTCGTCGGCCGTGTCGGCCGAGGCCTCCAGGATGTCGGCCTCGAACTGCTCGGGGTCGTTGCGGGTGACGGCGATGCCCCCCTGTGCCCACCAGGTCGAGGATTCTTCCGGGCGCTCGGCTTTCGTCGCGACGGTGACGTCGGCCCCCTCTCGGTCGGCTGCCAGCGCCGTCGCCAGGCCGGCGATACCGGCGCCGACGACGAGGACGTCAGTTTCCTCCGGCATAGCTAGATTTCCAGCATCCGGTCGAGGGCGACCTGGGCCAGCTCTTTCTCCTCGGGCGCGACCTCGATGACGTTGCGTTCCCGGCCCTCGACTAACTCTTCGAGCACCCAGACCAGGTAGTTCGGGTCGATCTGGCGCATGGCGTTGCAGTCCATACAGGCATCGCCACACAGCGGCAGGACGTTCACCTCGGGGTGCCAGCGCGAGAGGTGGTTCGTGAGGTGGATCTCGGTGCCGATGGCCCACGTCTCGCCGGGGTCGGCGTTGGCAACCGTCTCGCAGATGGTCGAGGTCGAGCCGACGACGTCCGCCGCTTCGACGACCTCGCGGCGGCACTCGGGGTGGACGACGACGTTGGCGTCCGGGTGGTCCTCGCGGACCTGTTCGATGTGGTCCGGGCGGAACCGCTCGTGGACCTGGCAGTAGCCCTCCCAGAGGATGATGTCGTTTTCGACGACGTTCTCGACGTCTTTGCCCTCGGGGTCCCACGGGTCCCACTCGACGATCTCGTCCTGCATGTCGAGTCTGTGGGCCGTGTTCTCCCCCAGGTGCTTGTCTGGGAGGAACAGGACCTTGTCGCCCCGATCGAAGGCGTACTCGAAGGCCTTGTGGGCATTCGAGGACGTACAGACCAGGCCGCCCTGTTCGGCACAGAAGGCCTTGAGGTCCGCGTAGGAATTCATGTAGGTGATCGGGATGATGTTGGCGTCCGGGGCGGCCTCGGTGATCTCCGCCCAGGCGGCGTCGACCTGGAGCGCCTCGGCCATCCCGGCCATCGGGCAGGACGCCTCCATCGACGGGAGGATCACGGTCTGGTCGTCGTCCGTGATGATGTCGGCCGATTCGGCCATGAACGTCACGCCGCCGAAGATCACGTAGTCGGCGTCGGCGTTCGCGGCCTCCTTGCTGAGCTGGTAGGAGTCACCGATGAAATCCGAATGCTCGACGATCTCCCGGCGCTGGTAGTTGTGGCCCAGGATCACGACGTCGTCGCCGAGTTCCTCCAGCGCCGCCTCGATGCGCTCGGTGCGCTCTTCCTCCTCGAGGTCCCGATAGGCAGCGGGGAGCTGCTCGAGGTTGTCGTACTTGAACAAACTGAGGTCCGTCTCGAACTGCGCTGTTTCCATCTCCGGCACGTGGGTACCCTCCGGGTATTGCACGAGTCTACGAACCCGGGTTTTGAAAAGATTTTGTATTCAATACCGCCCTCCGGTGAGTCGCGACGCTATTGACCCCCGCTTTGGAGGGGCAGAACGAAAACCATCACGGTTTTGAATGAGGCGTGGTAGCAAGACACGGGCAGGGTGGAGACACGGGTGTGAGATCACCGGTCGTCGTACACCACGTCGCCGCCGACTATCGTGAGGTCCACGTCGATAGCGGCCACGTCGTCGGCCTCCCAGGGCGACGCGTCGAGAACGGCGAAATCCGCTGCGGTGCCTCGCTCGATGGTACCCAGTCGGTCCTCGTCGTACCCGGCGTAGGCGGCGCCGGCGGTGTATGCCCGGAGAGCGTCGGTGACGGGAAGTTGCTGGCCTGGTTCCGGCGCGTCGATGACCTGCGAAATGCCGAATAACGGACCGAGCGGCATGCAATCACTTCCGAAGGCAAGCGGGATTCCGGCGTCGTGGAGGTCGCCGATACGGTCGGAGAGGCGGCGGCGCTCGTCGCCGAGACGCTCGTCGTACAGGCCGCCGTCGTCGGCCCACTTCAGAAAGTTCGGCTGGACGGACGCGACGATGCCGTCCGCATTCGCCAGTCGTTCCAGCAGGTCGTCGGGGAGAACCTCGAGGTGCTCGATCCGGTGGCGCTGGCCGTCGGTTCCTTCGAAGGCGTCGAGTGCCACCTCGATTGCAGCGTCACCAATGGCGTGAAGCGTCGCCTGGAGTCCGGCGTCGTCGGCCCGCTCGACGATTTCGTGGACCTCGTCGGGGTCGACCACCCACTCGCCGGCGGTGTCGGGGTCGTCGGCGTAGGGCTCGCGAAGTTTCGCGGTGTGGCCGCCGATCGAGCCGTCGGTGAACGACTTGATCCCGCCCATCCGGACCCGGTCGCTGCCGTGATTCGTCCGCAGGCCGGTCTCGAGGACGGCGTCGAGGTGGTCGGCCCAGTAGTTGATCCGGACCCGGAGGTCGAGGTCGCCGGCGAGGTCGAGGTCCCGGTAGATCCGGGGTGCATCGGACCGCCGGACCATCTCGTGGACCGCCGTCACGCCCCGGGAGAGGGCGATGTCCTGGGCAGCGAGGAGGTAGTCCCGGAGCTGGTCGGGGTCGGGTTCGATGGCGTCGAAGACGGCGTTTGCGGCCTCCTCGACGAGGACGCCGGTGGGCTCGCCGCCTGCGGTCCGGACGTCCCGATCGGGGAGGTCGCCCAGCCTGTCGAGAGCGACCGAGTTGACGGAGACGGTGTGCAGGTCCTCCCGGAAGGCCGCGACCGGCCGGCTGGAACTCACCGGGTCGAGGTCGTCGGTGGTGAGCAGGTCACCGTCCCAGGCGCCTTCGTCGTAGCCGAAGCCCAGGATCCAGTCGGGGGCACCGGTCTCGTCGCTGGCGGTGTCGCGGAGCAAGTCGCGACAGTCGCCGGGGGAGGCGGCCCCGCTCAGGTCCGCTTCGATGGCCCGGCGGCCGACCACGTCGAGGTGGGTGTGGGCGTCCACGAACCCAGGGAGGACGACTCGGCCGTCGAGGTCGATGACGGAGGTGGAGACTCCTTCGAGCATTCGGACTTCCTCTGCGCGGTCGATCCGGACGATTTCGCCGTCGCGGACGGCGACCGCCTCGGCCGTCTCGTCGGGCTCGGTCAGCGTGTGGACCTCGGCGTTCGTCAGCACGAGGTCCGCCGGATCTGTCATGGCTTCGGTACCGCGGGCCAGCGGCGAAAAGGTTGGGTCGAAGGGAGGGGAAAACGGTCGGGGATTCCATCAGGTGTCGAAGCGCCACTCGCCGCGACCGGTTGCACTGCCGTAGTGCCGGTTAGCGCCGAAAAGCCCGCCGTCTTTCCACTGGAAACTCGTGCGGTGGTCGTACGCCAGTCCACCGTCCGTCTGGAACCCCCCGCAGCCGGTGAGCGTACTCCGGGCTCGTGGACTGGCCGGGGTGACCTCGATAGCGAACGTGCTCCGGGCAGCGTCCGAACGGTTCGCGACCTGCACGCCGTTCCGGGTGTGACCGTTCGGGAAGACGTCGTCGAGCGGCTGGTCGTCCGGGAGGTCCGTCTCACGAACGGCTTCCTCGACGGCGTAGCCGTCGTTCGCAGCGGTGTGGAGCGTCGTTCGGAGCCTGACGAACAGGTCGGCGTTCTGCCGGCTGACCGACGCCGCCGAGCGCGAGGCATAGGTCTCACCGGTCGGGAGGCGACCGGCGACGTGGGCGGCACCGGCGTACTCGAACCGGTCGTCCATCGACGACTCCGGCACGAAGGTGTCACACTCGGGGAGTCGACCGTCGAGGGCCCACCCGAACGGGTCGAGCACCGGGTCGGGCCACCCGCCCTCGGCGACGAACGTGTAGGTCTCGACGGTGTCGCCGCGAGGGTCCGCGACGACGGCCGAGACAGGCCGCGCAGACACCGTCTCCAGGCCGAACGTGTAATCTTCCCGGACGCCACCGAGGAGACCGCGCACGGCGGCAGTCGCGTCGTTCCCCGCAATTGCGACGGGCTTTCCGGCCCGGAAGGCGCGTTGCAGTTGTGACCGGTCCGCGGTCGGCGTCGCCAGCACGGCAGTTGCTTCTGTGAACGAGTCTGTGGCCCTCGGCGGTTCCGGGAGACTACCGGCGTCGCCAGCGACGAGCACCCGTTCGTCGTCGAGTGCTTGACTGGTGTCCTGTGCGAGGCCCGTAGCGGGATTTACGTCGGGACGACTGCTCGCGAGGACGGAACACCCCGCGAGGCCGGCGACGCCGACAGTGGCCGTTCCTGCGAGGAAGGTACGGCGAGTGGAGGGCATACACCGGGTGCAATGACGGTGCCGACATAAGTGTCGTGGTGGCGGGGGCCGTGGGCCGCGAGTTACGAGATCCGGGTCTTGCGGTAGAAGGCCAACGTCGCCAAAGCGGCCAGGGCAGCAAGATATACCAGACTCCATGCCAGCGGCCCAAGGGAGACGCTGTCGGCAAAGCCGGCCTCGACGGCCAGCGCCGACGGAAAGTGGCCCGGCAGGAGGGTGGCACCAGGGGGAGTGTCCACCGCGAGGGGGTTCTGGAAGATGAACAGGTCGACCATCGCGCCGAACATCACCAGGTAGATACCCGGCAGTTTACCCAGGACGAGCCCTGCCAGCACGCCGACGGTGCCGTAGACGAGAGCGGAGACGACCGTGGCCAGGAGGTACCAGCCGAGGTGGTTCGGCTCGAAGGCGGCGAGCATGACGCCGACGGCGACGGCCGCGGCGACGAGAGCGACGCCGACGAGCAGGGCCAACCGTCCGAGAACGACCTGGCGGGCATTGAAGCCCGCGACGACCAACCGCCTGTCGGTCTCGGCGCTCCCCTGCATCGCGAACAGGCCGGCGATGCCGGTGACGAGGGCGGCCGTCATCGGCGTCATGAACGCCGGAAAACCCTGGCCGAGGTCCACCGGGACGACCCCGCCGCCGGGAAGGTAGACGGGAGCCTGGACGTCCGGAGCGACCAGGGTGAACACGCCGATGGCGTAGGCCGGCAGAGCGACCAGGAGAGCCAGCAGGACCGGCGTCCGGCGGAATTCGGTGGCCCCGGCCCGGACCACGCTGGCGATCCGACGGCCGGCGTGGCTTCCGGTCCAGGTCACGGCGTCCACCTCCCGACGAGACGGGCGACCCGGTTGCTCGTCGACGTGGCGTAGGCAGCGAAGGCGACTACGGCGAAGACGGCGAGGATGGTCAGGGTCGGCCAGAGGTGTTCGATGGCAAGGGTGCCGTCGAGGACCGCGGCCCGGAACAGCTTGTTGGCGTGATAGAGCGGGGCGTACTCGACGAGGGCAGTGTCCAGCGAGAACAGCCCGGAAGAGAGGGCGTTGTCGATGTCCGCGACGAAGACGAGGACGAGCGAGCCCTCCAGTTCCCGTGGCAGGATCGTTCCGATGACGATGCCGAGCAGGCCGTAGACCAGCCCCGCCAGGACGAGCACGCCGATGGCGATGACCGGTGCGGCGACGTCGACGTGGTAGCTGAAGACGGCGAATGCGGCGAGGGTGCCGGCGACGGCGACGACGGCCATCGTCACCAGCCTGGCGACTAGCATCGCCCATCGGGGAAATCCGGCCAGCGCCAGTCGCTCGTCACCCCGGCGGGCGCTGATGACCTGGAACAGCCCGACGAGGCCGGCCAGGAAGGCGACCGAGAACAGCGTGCCGGCCATCCGGCCCGCCGTTGCGGGGTCGGTACCGAGGCCCGGGAGCTGCGGAAACGCCTCGACGCCCACGCCGTAGGTCTCGATGACGGCCGGCGGGAGCAGGACCAGCATCGCCAGCGTCACCGGCTGGCGACCGAGTTCGGTGAGGCGAAGGCGCGTCCCCAGTGCCAGCCGTCTGACCGTCGCGGTCGGTCGTGCCATCGCTCATTCCTCCCCCTGGCTGATTTCCGTGGCTGCTGGTGATGCTGCGGTCGAGCCAGGACCGGGCTGGCCGGCGTCGGCCCGCGTTTCGCCGGGTGAATCGGTCTGTTCGTGGAGCATTCCGTCGCGGAGTTCGAGGATACGGTCGAAGCGTTCTCGCTCGCTGATGAGGTGCGAGATGATGGCGACGGCCGTCCCCTGGTCCCGGAGACCCTCTGTCAGGTCCCAGAACGCCAGGTAGGTCTCCCAGTCGAAGCCCGTGTACGGTTCGTCCAGCAACAGGACGTCCGGGTCGTGGAGCAACGCCACGGCCAGGTTCACCTTCTGGCGATTGCCGCCCGAGAGGTGGTCGACCCGGTAGTCGAGAAACTCGGTGAACCCGAGCCGGTCGGTGAGCTCGTCCCGTCGGGATTCGACCGTCTCAGCGTCCAGCCCGTAGGCCTCACCGAACAGCTCGAACGTCTCGGCGACGGTGAGCCTGTCGTACAACAGCGCGTCCTGGGGGCACCAGCCCACGGTCGTCGTAGTCTCCACCGACCCCGAATCGGGTGCCATCGCGCCGACGAGTATCTGCATCAGCGTCGACTTGCCCGAACCGTTCTCGCCGACGATGCCGACGACTTCCCCGGGAGAGAGTGCGACGTCTGCGCCGTCCAGCACCTCTACGTCGCGCCCGACGAACGGGAGCGACGTCCGGTAGGTCTTCTCGATTCCCTGAGCCGATAGCACGGGGTCGTCGCCGGGAGTGGTTTCGCGGCCCGTCGCGTCGTCCGGCGGCACGCCGCCCGTCGAAGTCGACGAACCGTTCGGTACGTTCGGCATATACCGAATATTCTGAACACAACGTATTAGTCCTGACGGATAGTAGTAGCGCCCAATGAGCGACACGCTGGGCGGGGCAGTGCCGGAAGACGACGCCATCGCCGAGGCGCGAGAAGCGGTGATAGGCGCCTTCGAGCGGAGTGCGGAACTCTACGGCATGAATCGGAGCTACGGTCGGCTGTACGGGATACTCTACTTCGCGGACGACCCGCTGAGTCTCGACGACCTCGTCGAGGCGAGTGGGTACGCGAAGTCTACCGTCTCGAACGCCATGCGAAAGATGGACCGGCTGCACTTCGCCAACCGCCGGTCGGTGGCGGGCGAGGGCAAGAAAGTGTTCTACGAGGCCGAAACCGACGTCTGGCGCATCGTCCAGGAGTTTCTGCGCCACGAGATTTCTCGGGAGATAGAGATCATGACTCGGGCGCTCGACGAAGCCCAGGAAAAACTCGAGGAGGCCGATTCCCCCCAGGCAGAACGCGACCTGGAGAAGGTACGTCGCCTCCAGCGGCTGTACGGCTGGTGTGAGCGCATCGTCGACGCCATCGACGACGCGTCGTTCGCTCGCATCAAGCGCTGGCTGGAGCCTGGCGTCGTAACTGTCGATGGTGCGGGGGGGGGAGGACGGAAATCCACACTCGAACTACCACGCCGAAGAACAACCCTTAGGCCCCCGCCCCACCCAGAGAGTGCCATGACCGACGCCGAGGACCTCGCCGAGCGCGTCAAATCCGGCGACCTGCGCCTCTACGAACTCGAAGACCACGCCGACGCGGAGACGGCCGCCGCGGCTCGCCGCCGCCTCCTGACGACCGAGACCGACGCCGATCCCGAAACCATCGGTGACTTTGCCTTCGCGGCAGCCGACGCCGACTCCGCCGTCGAGAACCTCGTCGGCGCCGCCCAGGTCCCGATGGGTATCGCCGGCCCGGTCACCATCGACGGGGGCGCGGCCTCCGGCGAGTACTACCTCCCGCTGGCGACGACGGAGGGTGCTCTCGTCGCCAGCGTCAACCGGGGCCTGTCGGCCATCCAGAGCGCCGGCGGTGCGACGGCCCGCGTCACCCAGTCGGGGATGACCCGCGCCCCTGTCTTCACAGTCGCTGGCGTCGCCGAAGCCGAAACCGTCGTCGAGTGGGTCGACGAGCACACCGAGGACCTCCGCGAGGCCGCCGAGTCGACCACGAGCCACGGCGAACTGCTCGCCGTCGACCCCTACGTCGTCGGCGACAACGTCTTCCTGCGGTTCGTCTACGACACCAAGGACGCGATGGGGATGAACATGGCCACCATCGCCACCCGGGAAGCCGCCGACGTCGTGGAAGACGAGACGCCGGCCGAACTGGTCGCCCTCTCGGGCAACCTCTGTTCTGACAAGAAGCCCGCCGCGATAAATGCCGTCGAGGGCAGGG
Source organism: uncultured Halobacteriales archaeon (assembly GCA_964523745.1). Classification (GTDB taxonomy): domain Archaea; phylum Halobacteriota; class Halobacteria; order Halobacteriales; family Haloarculaceae; genus CAZGAX01. The sequence goes on from CAZGAX010000078.1 coordinate 10,189, forward strand.
GACGCTCCGTCACGGCTGACGTCGTCCTCCCCCGGGAGTTCGTCGAGGAGACGCTGAAGACGACGCCCGAAGCCATGGCCGAGGGCAACACCCGGAAGAACCTGGTCGGGAGTGCCAAGGCGGCGAGCCTGGGATTCAACGCCCACGCCGCAAACACCGTCGCCGCCGTCTTCCTCGCCACGGGCCAGGACGCCGCCCAGGTCGTCGAGGGCGCCAACGCCATCACGACGATGGAGGCCAGGGAGGACGGCCTCTACGCTAGCCTGTCGTTCGCGTCGCTGGAAGTCGGCACCGTCGGCGGCGGGACGAAACTCCCCACCCAGTCCGAGGCGCTGGACGTCCTCGGTCTGGCCGGGAGCGGCGACCCCGCCGGCGCCAATGCCGACGCGCTGGCCGAAGTGATCGCGGTGGGGGCCCTGGCCGGCGAACTCTCGCTCGTCGCGGCCTTCACTGCCCGGCACCTCTCCAGCGCTCACGAGGAACTGGGTCGGTAGTCTTCACTACTCTCAACTACAATTTTGATTCAATAACGGATCCATCGGAAGCAACGGAAGCGCCGCCCCTCTACTTCCACCGTGGCCCGCCGGCTGGCGTACTTGGGGAACGCGCTCGTCGTTCCGGTGGCGTCCGCTCGGCGAGCACCAGCGGGCGTCACCACCCATGCACCGCACCGATCCCCCGCCCGACGAAACAGAGGAATCGCCGGAGACCGACCCGATGATTCGGCTGAAGCGCGCCGTCTGGATAGCCGCGACGCTTGTCTGGATGGCGAAGGCGCTCGGATGGGTCTGACTCAGACCAGTCGGTAGGTACCCCGCGACTCGCTGACCTCGCCGGTCCGGACGAGCTTCCCCAGCGCTTTCTCGACGTAGTCGGCCTCGACGCCGTGCTCCCCGGCGTAGGCCACGATTTCGGTGATGCCGGGATTTTCGAGTTCCCGGAGGGCTTCGCGGACGACTTCCTGGCGACTGGGCGAGCTGCCGCCGGACCGCGACTCCTCGGCTCGCTGGCCGGCTTCTGCTACCTCGTCGGCGTCCAGGCCGGACTCTTCTAGATAGGTCTCGTCGTCGACGACGGCCTCCTCTGTCTGGGTGTCCATCTCCGCGACGGAGTCCATCTGCTCGAAGGCGTCGCCGTACCCCTGGCGGTCGGCCAGTAGGGAGGCGCGGACCTCCCTGGCGTGGTCGCGGTCCTCGGTGACGACGAACTTCTTGCGTTTGGCGTGTTTTCGGGTCTTGCCACAGCGGGGACACTGGCTGGTCTCGGGTCTATCGGTGACTATCCACAGTGCCTGACAGTCGCTGCACCCGACGACCGCGTACATCTCTGTGTGGTGGTTGGGTCGGCTTCGCTTTTGAACTGTTCGGCTGTGGAGTCGGTATGGGTCAAGTAATGCTATGACGGCCACGACAGCACCATCATCGAAAGCCCTCGCCGCCGTCGCGGTCGCTGAGCGGCATATCCTCGTCACTCCGTTCCTTCGGATAGGGGCCGCTCAGCGACTGAACCGGTCTCGCGGGTCGCTTCGCTCCCCGCTCGGCAACGAGGACTCCCTTCGGTCGTCCTCGCTTAGCGCGACGACGGCTCGCCCTTTCAGTCCGCCAGGCACGTGGTCCGTGCCGGCCACCACAGCAACTGAGTCCCTGCTCACTTCCCCCAGAAGGGATCGCGATTGCGCCGCTTCTCCAGGTACGTACTCAGCACTTCCCGCTCGTCCCCGGAGATGTCCTCCTTCAGCTCCTGCTCCAGGATCTTCGCGTGCTTCTCCGGAATCTCCGTCCAGAGTTCGTCGCCCTCCTCGATCTGTCTCCCCACTGTTGGCCCGTCGATGGAGACCGCCACTCGCTCCCCTGTCCGGGCCTCGTCGACGTCCTCGCCCTCGTCCTGGATGGACTTCAGCGTCCCGACGCGGTCCGGCTCTGCATTCTCGAACAGTGCGACGTTGCTGTTGCGCTTTAGCAGGCCACCCGAGATCTCGACGCCCACCACGGCGGGGTCGGACTGACGGAAGGTGTGGTCCTGGAGGATGCGAAATCTCGCTGGGCGGGTGATGTTCTCCAGCACCTGCTCCTGCTGGGCCTCCTCGATGGCCGAGACGTGCTCCTCGTAGCCCTCGATCAGCCGGTAGATGACGTCGTGTTCGAACAACTCGACGTCCTCCTGATCTGCCAGGTCCCGGGCGTCGTCGAGCACGTCGACGTTGAAGGCGAGGATGGCCCGGTTGGTCGGCTCGCCGGCCGTTTCTGCCACCCGAATGTCTCGCGGCGCGACGTCGCCGACCTCGGCGCGCATGATGGGAATCTCGGCGTCTTCGAGGGTATTGGCGAGGGCTTCCAGGCTTCCGAGGGTGTCGGCCTTGACGGTGACGCCCTCTTCGGCAGTCGAGACCGCGATGTCAGCGAGTTCGGACTCGACTTCTGCGATGACGTCCACCCGGTCGCGGTCCCGGACCACGCGGATCGGTGCGCCGGCCATCGCGTCGTCGAGGTCGGGGGCCGCTATCTTCACGCCGTCGGCTGCCACGACTTCTTCGACCTGCTGGAACTCCTGTTCGGTCCGGATCTCCGAGAGGGGCTTGGGCTTGAGGAGCGCGCGGACCTCGGTCACGATGGGTCCTTCGAGCCCACCGACGACGAGGGTGTCGTCGGCGCGAATCGTCCCGTCGTAGACGACCGCGTCGATAGTGGTACCGAAGCCTCGCGTGTCGGTGACTTCCAGTACTGTTCCGGCTGCCGGGCCCTCGACGTCGATGGTCATCTCCTCCTTGAGGTACCGCTGGGAGAGGCCCATCAGGACCGTCAGGAGGTCCGGGACGCCTTCGCCGGTCTCGGCGGAGACGGGGACGACGCCGACGTTGTTCTGGAAGTTTTTGAGCCGCCAGTACATGTCCGACGTGAAGCCGTCGTCCGATAGCTGACCGATTATCTCGTAGAGCTTCTCGTTCAGGTCGCCCTGGACGCGGTCGGACTGGGACTCGATGGCCAGCTTCGAGGGGCGACCCTCCTCGGGATTCCAGCCCGGGACGGTGTCTATCTTGTTCGCGGCGACGACGAACGGCGTCTGGGTACGAGCCAAAATGTCGAGGGCCTCCTCCGTCTGGGGCTGGAAGCCGTCGTTGACGTCGACGACGAGGATGGCGATGTCGGCCAGGGCCCCACCCCGGGACCGGAGCGTCGAGAACGAGTGGTGGCCCGGCGTATCGATGAACAGCAGGCCCGGGAGGTCGAAGTCAGCCGGGTCGACTAGGTCGCCCGCGATGTCGGAAATGACCGAAAGCGGGACCGCCGTCGACCCGATGTGCTGGGTGATCGCGCCGGCCTCGCCCTCGATGACGGCAGACCCGCGAATCTCGTCGAGCAGGCTCGTCTTGCCGTGGTCGACGTGGCCCAGCACCGCGACGATTGGCGTGCGCAGCGCCGCCGTCTCCGTCGTGTCAGTGTTCGTGTCGGACATCCCGTCTCACCCTGAGAACTACTCGTTCGAAACGAACCCGGCGCCGCATTTAAGCGCACCTATTCGGCTCGGCGTGAAACCGTCCGGAGACCGTCTGCCCAGCGTCTGACGCCCCGTGGCGTTTATGTGGGAGGACTCGGTAGAACCGCGCATGGCAGAGATACTCGCGGAGAACCTCTCTGGGAAGGCCGTCATGGGCTCGGACGGCGCCGAGATGGGGATGTTGTACAACATCACGATGGACCTCGACACGGGTCGCCTCCAGAACCTCGTCATCGAGCCCAACGAGGACCGGGAGGAACCCAACTTCGAGAACGACGAGGCGGGCCACATTTTAGTGCCCGTCGGCCGCGTGCAGGCCGTCAAAGACCACATGATCGTCGACCGGTAGATGTACATTCTCGATTCCTCCGCGTTCATTAACGAGTACCACACAGACGAGCCCATCTCGACCGTTCCGCTGGTCCGCGAGGAACTCGAAGACGAGAGCGCATACCGCTTCGATGCCCTCGAAGGCTCGGGGATGCACCTCCACATTCCCGAGGAGGAGACCGTCGAACGCATCGAGCGAGCGGCGAAAGAGACGGGCGACCTCGCGGAACTGTCCGAGACCGACGTCCGCCTCGTCGCCGCCGCGTTCGAACTCGACGGCCGCCTCGTCACCGACGACTACGCCATGCAGAACGTGGCCGAGAAGCTCGGGGTGGCCGTCGAAGTCATCGCCCGCGACGGCATCGACGAACAGCGCGACTGGCTGTTCCAGTGTGCCGGGTGTGGCCGGGAGTTCGAGGAAAATCACGACCGCTGTCCGGTCTGCGGGAGCGAACTCACCCGGAAGAATCCGGCCTAGAGCTGGTGGCCGGTGGAAGACCGGCCGGAGCTAGGCTCGTGCGTGCTCGCCGAGGTCGTCCATTCCGAGTTCGATGAGCTGGCGGAGTACCTCCTCCTCGGTCAGGTCGTACTCCCTGGCGAGCGCCCGGACTTCCCGGGCCTGGTCGTCGTCACAAACGACCGTGTACCGCGTCGGCATGAAAAATTCGTTTCGCGTACCGGGGGATAAACCCCTGTCAGACCCCCGTCGGACGGCCGGCATCGGCGTTCCTCGTAGGGTCAGAGAGCTCCTGTCTCGACGGCGTACACCAGCAGGAACTGGTAGGTGTTGTACAGCCCGTGGACGGCGACCGGGACGACCAGGTTCTCGGTGTACTCGTAGACGGCCCCGAGGACCAGCCCCAACACCGCCGCGATGGCGAGGTACGCCACCTTGCTCCCGCCGCCGGTCAGCGCGAGGTAGTGGACGACGCCGAAGACGCCCGAGGCGATGACGATCCCCGGAACGACGCCGTAGGCCCGCCGAAAGAGGCCCTGGACCAACCCCCGGAACAGGAACTCCTCGGCCGGCGCGGTGAAGAGGATGGTGACGACGACGAAATACAGGAGGAGGCGGGGCTGGTCCCGGCCGGCCTCGACGGCGGCGTTCGTCGCCGGGGCGACGCCGAGCGCAGCCAGGACTGCCGCAAGGGCCTTGAACAGCACGAACAGCCCGACGAGCCCGACGGCGACCCAGCCGACGTCCCGGACCGATGGCCGCTTCAGGTACAGGAGGTCCCGGGCGTCGGCCCACCCGACGTACCAGAGGCCGACCGCGATGAAGCCGACGAACTGCAGGGCCGAGACGACGGCGTTGACGACCGGCGCCATCGGCTGGATCTGGAAGCCCAGCCCCCCGAAGGCTCCGAGCCCCGCCGTGGCGAAGACCAGGGCAGCGAGAAAGGCACCGACGACCAGGACGGCGACGTGAACGAACGTCCTGATCCGGGTCTCGGCGTCGGCGACTGCGAACAGTCGGTCGTCCATAGCCGTACTCGGTCTCCGTGAGGTATGTGTGCAGCGATCCGACGCCCTACTCGATCCGGAGCGTCTCTTTCTCGGCGACGGCGTCGGCTTCCGGGAAGTCCCCGCCACCCAGCAGGCCCCTGGCTGCCTTCTTGCCCCACTCGACGGCCGGCTGGGTGAACGTCTCCACGTCGTAGAACTCCCCTGCCAGGATGCACGCTGCCTCCATCGAGACGAGGAGGTCGCCGATTCCCTCGGCGTCGACCTGCTCGACCTCGACTCTGACGTTTGGCCGGCCGGCCGCCGCCAGGCTGGCCTCCGTCGCTTCGAACTCGGCGTCGAGGAGAGTGCCCAGCCCTTTGCCACCGAGGTACGCCAGGTCCTCGACGTCTGTCTCGGGAATTTCCAGATCGGCGCGGTCCGCCGGCCGGACGAGCGTCACCAGCTTGTCCTGCGGACCGGCCCGATACAGTTGCAACTGGGAGTGCTGGTCAGTGGCGCCGAGCGCCCTGGCGGGGGTCTGGCCCCGTCCGTCCTTTCCCAGGCTCTCGGCCCAGAGCTGGGCGAACCACTCCGCGAAGGGATCTAGCGCCTCGGCGTAGGGCATCATCGCGTTGACTGTCGCCCCCCGCTGGTCCAGTGCGTAACTCACCGCGCCGTATGCGTACGCCGGGCTGTCGTACAGTGATCCTTCGAGGGAATTTATCGCGTTCTGGCCACCCTCGAGAACGGCGTCGACGTCGTGGCCCTGGATGGCCGCCGGCACGAGTCCCACCGCCGAGAGGGCAGAGAATCGGCCCGGAACGCCCTCGGGAACGTCGGTGACGGGGAGGTCCTCGGCGTCGGCAAGGTCCCGGAGTGGTCCGGACTCGCCGGTCGTCACGATGGTCCGCTCGGTCCAGTCGACGCCAGCAGCCTCCATGGCGTCCCGGACCACGAGGAAGGTGGCGAGCGTCTCTGCCGTCGTTCCGGACCGCGAGACGACGTGGACGGCCGTCTCCGGGAGCGGGAGTGAGTCGAGGACGGTCCGGGTGTGTTCGGGGTCGACGTTGTCCAGGACGTGGTGCTCGACGTCGCTGGGTCCGAGGGCCCGGGAAACCGTCGCCGCGCCGAGTGCGCTCCCGCCGATGCCGACCGTGAGAACAGCAGCGGAATCGGTGAGGGACGCCACGGCATCCTCGATTGCCTCCACATCGGTCCGCTCGGGAAGATTTAGCGAGGCGTAGCCGAATTCGTCCTCGGCCATTCCTTCGGCGATTCGGTCGTGGGCTTCGGCCACTCGGTCGTCGAGGTCCGTCAGGTCGGATTCCGAGAGACCTGGCTCGGCCACCGAGGCGAGGGCGTTGCCGATGTCCAGTTTCATGCGCGATGGGAAGTGGCCGGCCCTGAAAAAGCCACGTACCGATGGCCGGGGAATGGTGCTTCGTGGAATGTTGCAAGTGTTGGACTCGTCATTGACAGCACCTCGCCCGCCACCACAACGGCAGTGAAAGCCCTCGGCCCTTGCGATGGAATCAGGTTCGTGCTGCCGTCACCACAACGGCGAGAAAGCCCTCGGCCCGCTGGCGGTCGGAGAGCCGGATATCTCGCTCACTTCGTTCGCTCGATAGAGCCGCCTCTCCGACTACACAGAGCGCCACCGGGCCTCGCCCTTTCATCCGCCAGGCCTGCACCGCACCACGACCCTCCCCAGCCGACTCCCTCGCTTCGCTCGGTCGTCCCTCGCGGCATGGCTCGACCGCCTCACTGCTCACGGCTCCCTTCGGTCGCCGTTCGCACCGAGACTCTCGCTCCGCTCGAATCTCGCAGTCGGCGCCGAGCCAGCGCGCCACCGCCCGTGGATCAGCCGATACCTGGCGGACTGAAAGGGCGAACCTCGCTGGCGGCTTCGCGGAGTCGCTGCGTCGGCTCTATCCGAGCGACCGAAGGGAGTGAGGATATCCGGCGCAGCGACCGCCAGCGAGGTGAGGGCTTTC
>CAZGAX010000079.1:0-17393 GCA_964523745.1 uncultured Halobacteriales archaeon
AAGCCGGCATCGCGGGCAGCAAACTCGCCCATGATCCCGCCAGCGGCGAGAAGCTCGACGTCCGCTCCGGTGTCGGCCAGCGCGTCGAGGGCTTCCCGGGCCCGGTCGGGAGCCCGGGGCTCGGCGCCCTTTTCGAGTGCTTCGTCGAGTTTGCCGTCGGTGCCCTTGAGGCCGACGCGACCGCCCATGCCGGCTATCGGATTCACGACGACGCCGATCCGTCGCATTAGCGGGGATAGAACCGAGGCGGGCAAAAGCGAACCGGAACGACGGTTTTAGTACCCCGCCGGTCGCACTGCCGGCCATGGTAGCGACACTCCTCTCGACGGCCGGCGGCGGCGTCTCGACGGGCATCGTCAACGCGGCCGGTGCCGTCCTCGGCATCGGCGGCATCCTGCTGACGGCGCTGTGGCTCCACTACCTGTATCGCTGACGGACCGACCGAGACCCGTTTCAGTTACTCGGTCGACCCGTTGGCCGGCGAGTCGACGTTGTCACGCAGCCACGCCGCTGCCCGCTCGACGTCGGCCTGGTCGGGCCCCTTCACCTTCAGACGGACGGACTCTCCCGGATAACTGCCGACGCCGACGTCGAATCGCTCCCGGACCGTCGCGATCCGGTCGACGAGGGCGCTCTCCGGCTCGTCCGCGACGACGGTCTCGACGTACGTCGGGTCGCCGTGGAACCGGTCGGCTATCAGTTCGAACATCGCCTTCATCTCCGTCGGAACGCCGGGGAGCACGTACACGCCGTCGACGACGCACCCGGGAGCGACGCCCTCAGGATTCTCTAGCATCTCGGCTCGCGCCGGAATGTCGGCCGTCCCGTCGGCGAGGTCTGCCCTGGCGTAGCCGTCCTCGGACAGCCAGTCCAGCGCCGCCTGGCTCTCCTGGAGTTCGCTCCCGACGGCCGCCGCGACGCCCGCCATCGTCACGTCGTCGTGAGTCGGACCGAGGCCGCCGGTGACGACGACGGCGTCGTAGTCGGCGCGGTACTCGTTGACGACCCGGGCCACGTCGGCGACCCGGTCGGGAACGACCGTCACCCGTTCGACGTCGACGCCCCGGTCGTGTAACTCCCGGCCCAGCCAGGCGGCGTTCGTGTTGACGGTGTCGCCGGCGAGCAGTTCGTCGCCGACGGTCACCAGGGCGACCTGCATCAGTTGTCGGTTCGAGGGGCGTGCCTATCAACCCAGCGCTAGGTGGCGTTCGAACCAGTCTGCGGCCGCCGTCGCCACCTGCTGTAGCTCGCCCGGCCCCGAGAACAGGTGGTCGGCCCCGGGCACCACGACGAGTTCCCGCGGGCCGCCGAGGCGGTCCAGCGCCTCGCGGTTGAGCCGGAGGACCTGCTCGTCGGCGCCACCGACGATAAACAGTGTCGGGACCCGAACTCGTTCCAGTGAGTCGCCGGCCAGGTCGACCCGACCACCCCTGGAGACGACGGCGGAAACGTCGCTTCCCCGGCGAGCGGCGGATCGCAGGGCCCCTGCAGCCCCCGTACTGGACCCGAAGTACCCCACCCGGTAGTCCCCGACGTCGGGCCTGGCTCGCACCCAGTCGGTCACGCCGCCGAGCCGGCGGGTCAGTCGGTCGATGTCGAACCGGTTTCGGTAGCGCTGGTCCTCTTCTTCGGTCAGGAGGTCGAACAGCAGCGTGCCGAGACCTCGCTCCCGGAGGACGTCGGCGACGTAATTGTTACGAGGACTGTGGCGACTGCTGCCGCTTCCGTGGGCGAAGACGACCAGTCCGGACGCTTCCTCGGGGACGACCAGTTCGCCCTCGAGTTCGACCCCGTCGACGGGGATCGAGACCACGTTGTCGGTGGTCGGACGCATACCTTCGAGGTGGGGAGCCAGTCGCCTGAACGTTCTCCCGGCAGGGGCCGGTCGCTCACCTTACCGCATTCCCGGCGGCGGGCCCCGGTCCCGTGGGTCGTCGTCATCGTAATCCACGTCCAGCCCGAGTTCCTCGCGGCGGCGTTCGAGCCGGCGGATCTGCCGGAGGTAGTACACCGAGCCGCCGACGCCCAGCGTGACGACGACGAGCACCAGCAGCGAGAACAACAGCAGGTCGCGCTGCAAGTAGTAACTCACGTGGAGCACGCCGCCGGTCCGGTCGGACCACCTGATGGTCATGCGGTCGCCGTCGACGGCGGTGTGGAATCCCCCGGGACTCACCTGCGAGAGCAGCGGGACGCCGACCCTCGCCGACGGGGGCAAGGTGATGGTCTGGGCCCCCTCGACGACGACCGGCGTGGCGAACGTCTTGCCCGACCGGGACGCCGTGTAGGCAACCTGCCCGTCGCTGGCCGGGAGGTGAAGCGTCGTGCGCTTCTGGGCGAGCGTCGCCGAGAGATTCGCGTGGCTCGCGTTCACCACAGTACCGTTGGTGAATCGGAATTTCAGGGCCCGGACGTCGACGGGCTGGTCGGTTCCCAGCGAGTCGCTGCTGTGAACGTGGAGCGTGGTTTGGTTTGGAACGACGTAGACTGCCTCGTAGGACGACCGCGAGAGGGTGTAGGAGGCGTTGGCATCGGTGTCCCAGGTGTAGTTGGCGTCCCGGGTTAGCTGGTCTTCCGGGATCTCCGAGGGGCCGAAACAGCCCGCCAGCAGGGCCAGCACGAGCAGGCTACCGAGGGCGAGCAGTCGGCGTCTCATGGCACGACACAGAGCAGCTCCGACGGGAGGTACTCGCCGACGCTGGCGAGCAGTCCAGGCGGGTCGGTCTCTTCGGTACAGACCACGCTCTGTTCCAGCAGACCGAGGCGCTCGACGGTGACGACGTCTCTCGCGTGGCCGGCACGGTTGAGCGTCGCCCGGACTTCGACCCGGGTCGCGCTGTTGACGTTCAGCCGGCCCGTACCACGGGTCCACTCGAACAGCCGGTCCCGTTCGCCGTCGGACAGCCGCGACTCGTCTTCGTCGTAGACGAACTCCAGGGGGACGTGCTGGACGAGGCCGAACCGCGTCCGAACCTGTTCGGGACTGCCAGGACCCAGGCCGAGCTGGTCGGCCGGTATCCGAATCTCGCGGCCGGCGTCGAGGACGAAGCCGTCCTCGTCCCAGCCTTCGAGCGTTCCGACGTACGTTTCGCCCGCCTCGAAGTGCGGCGTAACCTCGCCGAACTCCTCCCGGAGGACGTTTCGCGCCGCCGTCTCGTCGTCCCCCGACAGCGTCACCGCCGGAAAGTCGTCGTCGCGGAGGCCGATATCCCAGGAAACCGATAGCTCTCCGACGGCGTCGTCGACGAGCGCGTCCAGCGAGTCCAGGGCTCGTTCTCGGGCGTCTCCCCGGACGTAACACTTCGTGGCGAGTACGACCATCAGACCTCGGCTTCCTCGGTCTGGACGTTCAGTTCGCTCCGCAGGGCTTCGATGCGGTTGTCCATCGCCTCGACGAGTCGGCTGTTCTCCATGGACTCGAGTTCCTCGCCGCACTGGGGACACTCGAAGCCGAACTCCATCGCCTCGCCGAACTCGAAGCGGATGCCGTCACGCTCGCAGAGGTAGAATTCGTGGGTCTGCTCGTACTCGCGGCGCTCCTCCAGGGCGTCGAGCAGGCGGTGCATCTCGTCTTCGAGCGCCTCGGGAATCTTCTCGTACTCGAAGGTCCAGAGGTAGGTCAGCCACCCCGAGTCCTCGTCGCGGAGTCGCCGGTAGCTCGCCAGGTCGTTCTCGTAGAGGATGAACAGCGCCCGGCGGACGTCGTTGAGTTCCAGGCCGAGTTCCTCGGCGAGTTCCTCGTCGGTCACCTCGCCGTCCGGCGGTGCTGCCGCCACGGGCATCCCCTTCGGCCCGACCAGTTCGTGGAGGTATTTCTGGATGACGGGGTCCTCGAGGAGTTCCTCAAAAGCCATTATCGAACCCACGGATGGTCAGCCGGTTAAAACCATCGGGTCACCACTGAAAATACGGGTCGCCGCCGTCGGCCGGTGAGACCGCTACTCCTGGTCGACGTCTTCGACGCGCTTCCCGGTCTCCTGTGGTACCACGACGCTGTTCGCGTCGGCCCACTCCGTGTCCAGTTCCTCCCCCTCGAACAGGCGGTCGAGAAAGACTGCAAGGGCCGCGATTTCAGAGTGGGGCTGGTTCGTCACGCCGACGTTCCAGTCGGCCGCCTCGTACACGTCGAAGGGCACCTTCTCGGCCCCGACCACCACCAGGAGAGGTTCGCCGTCGGCGTGGCGTTCCCGGATATCTCCCTCCACGTCCTGGACCGGCAGGCCGTACATCGTCAGGTGGGCAACGGCGCCGTCCCAGCGTTCGACGAGCCCGGTGGGAGAGTCCGTCTCCTCGACGGCGAAGGGGCCGCCGAAGCGCTCCGTGATGTCTTCGATGGTGTCGCGCCTGCTGGCGGCGTCGCCGGCCAGGTAGACCCGGTCGGCGCCGAGCGCCCTGGCGGTCAGGCCGACGTGAGAGGTGGTCCGTTCGTCGCGGCCTGGCCGGTGGCCCAGCCGGAGGACGGCCACCTCGGGTGCACCCTGCATGCCTCCTCCTGGGAGCCGCCGGGGTTTGCCGTTTGCGGACCGCCGGCGGTGCCGTTCCCGACCCGCTACCGGAAGGCACTTGCCCGGACGCTGACCACGACTGGCCATGGAACTCTCCGACAAACGGGTCCTCGTCACCGGGGGCGCCGGCTTCGTCGGTTCGCACCTGTGCCATCGGCTGGTCCCCGACAACGACGTGGTCGTCGTCGACGACGAGTCCAACGGCAGTCGGGACTGGCTGCCGGACGGCGTCGACTTCGTGGCGGGCGACCTGACGGACCCGGCGGTGGCCCGGGAGGCCATCACCGCCGACGTGGACGCGGTCTTTCACTTCGCGGCCGACAAGGACGCCGCGCGGGACGACATCGACCAGTTCCGGGTCAACAACGCGCTGACCGAGAACGTCGTCGAGCGGATGGACGAAGTCGGCGTCGAACACGTCGCCTTCACCTCCTCGTCGACCGTCTACGGCGAGGCGCCCCGACCCACCCCGGAGGACTTCGGCCCGCTGGAACCCATCAGCGTCTACGGCGCGAGCAAACTCGGGGAGGAAGGACTGCTCTCGGTCTACGGCCACAGCCACGGCATCCAGGCCTGGGTGTTCCGCTTTGCCAACATCGTCGGCCCGCGCCTCCAGCCCGGATCGGTGGTCACCGACTTCATCGAAAAGCTCCGTGACGACCCCGACTCCCTGACGATTCTCGGGGACGGCCGCCAGGAGAAGTCCTACATGTACGTCGACGACTGCATCGAGGCGATGTGTCACGTCGTCGAATCGGCCGACGAGCCGTTCAACGTCTACAACCTCGGCACCGAGTCCACCACCTCGGTGACGACTATCGCCGACGTCGTGGCCGACGAGATGGGGCTCGACCCCGAGTACGAGTTCACCGGCGGCGACCGGGGCTGGACCGGGGACGTCCCGAAGATGCGACTCGACGTCGAAAAGCTGGAATCGCTCGGCTGGTCGCCGTCCCTCTCCAGCGACGAGGCGATCCGGCGGGCGACCAGGGAACTCCTCGAGGAGTACTGAGTACTGCGCGGCGGTCCGACTACGGCTCGTAGGTCCCGGACAGGCCGGCCTCGGCCAGGATGTGGTTCGGCATCCGCTCCTCGAGGTCTTCCTTCGTCGCTCCGGAATCCAGGTCGATGGTCGTGTCGAGGGCGTAGAGCTGGAACTGGTATTCGTGGCGCTTATCCGGCGGGTTCGGGCCGCCGTAGCCGGTCCCGCCGTAGTCGTTCGTGCCTTCGACGGCGCCCGACGCGTCCCAGTCCTCCGGAATCTCGGTCGTGTCGGGGTCGACGTTCCAGACGACCCAGTGGTCCCAGACCTTGCCTGCTGGCTCTCTCGCGTCTGGGTCGTCCATCACGAGCGCCAGCGACGCCGCGTCGTCGGGGACGTCCGTTATCTCCAGCGGTGGGTTCACGTCGTCGGCCTCGTAGCCGTACTTCTCGGGGATCGGCTCACCGTCGTCGAACGCCGGGCTGGACAGTTGCATGGAACTCCCTCGTCCGTCGTTCGCCCTGCGTCCGGAAAAATGTGGACGCGGGCCGACGTGTCGGCACGGTCGACGGGCAAACGCTACGTACGTAGTTCGACGTTTGAAGCCGAACGAAGGGGGAACAAGCTGCACATGGTAGATCACGAACTGAACCGACGACGCTTCATGGAGTTGACCGGCGGCGCCGGCGTGCTCGTCACACTGGCCGGCTGTTCTGGCGGATCCTCGGACGATAGCGACGGTGACGGCGGTACCGGAACCGACGGCCCGGAAGGCGGCGACGAGTCCGGCAACGACGAATCCACCGGCTCCTCGACGAACGCGGCCGACAGTCTCGGGAACGAGGCGTGGCGGCAGTACCGGTTCGACGCCGGAAACACCGGATACGCCCCAGACAACACCGCACCCGGGTCGAAGCCGTCGACCCGGTGGGAGGCGTCGACCGGGGAAGCCGTCGAGACGTCACCTGCCAGGGCGGACGGTGTCGTGTACGTCGGCAGTAGTGACGGCGTGCTGTACGCGTTCGACGAAGTCGAGGGCACCGAGCAGTGGACGTTCGACACGGGTAGCAGCGTACGGTCGCCGGCCGTCGTCGACGGCACGGTGTTCGTCACGAACGAGGACGGGTGGGTCTACGGCGTGAACGCCGCCGACGGGTCGAAGCAGTGGGAACACCGCGTCGGCGCGTCACTCCAGCCGCCGACAGTCGCCGACGGACACGTCTACGCCGGCGGCGAGCAGGGACTGCTCGTGGCACTGACTGCGTCGGACGGCAGCACGGCCTGGACGTACCGGATCGGGCAACCGATCACGGCACCGGTCGTGGCGGTCGGTGACCGGGTGATCGCCGGGACCGAGAAAACCACCGGACCGTCCGACCCGACCGGCACGGTCTGGTGGCTCTCCTCGGGAGGGGATCTGGAGACGTACCGACCTGGCTTCGAGGGCGCCATCGTCGACCTGGCCGGAATCTCCGGGCCGGTCGTCGCGGCCGACAAACACGGTAATCTCTACGGGTTGCGAACGAAGTACAAGGAGTCTGCGAACGTACTCTGGACGAAACAGCTCGCCGGAGTCGGCGTGCCGATGCTCGCTCTCGCGGACGGGACGGCCTACGCCGCCCGGGGCCAGTTCGTTACGGCAGTCGACCCGCAGACGGGGCCGTCCAGTGGAAGAGCCCACCCGACGCACTCCTCGAAACGGCGCCGGCCGTCGTCGGCGGGACTGCCTACGTGGGCCACGAGTCGGGAATGTACGCGTTGAGCCTCGCCGACGGGAGCCTCTCGTGGCAATTCGACAACGGCGGCAACGCGATGGGGCCGCCGGCTGTCGCCAACGGCACGATAGCGCTGGGGTCCGGGGACGGGACCGTCTACCTGCTCGAGACGAAGTGAGCGCCGGAACAGTAGCCCTAAAGCGTCCCGCCGACTAAGCGGCGGCGTGCAAATCGTCGGCTACTGGTCGGCGCCGGGCGGGGAGTCGGACAGCGCCTCGCTCGTCCTCGCAGACGACGGCGACGTCACGCCACGCGACCTGGCGCCGGGCACCGAGCTCGACTTCTCTCTCGACGCCCGCCACTGCGCCGGCGCCTTCACCGACGACGGCCACGAGGCCTGCGAGAACCCGGAGGCCCCCTACTGCGACCGTCACACCGACCGCTGGGCCTGTGCCCGGTGTACCGGCGGCTGTGACCTGCCGCTGGAATCTTGCCGGGAGGAGCACGCCATCTACCTCGCCGCGTTCGCCCCGGACACGTTCAAGGTAGGCGTCACCCGCTCCTGGCGGCTGGAGACGCGTCTTCGAGAACAGGGTGCCGACCGGGCGGCCCACCTCAGAACTGTGGCAGACGGCCGGATCGCCCGGGAGATCGAGGCCGAAATCGCCAGCGACGTCGGTGACCGGGTCCGGTTCCCGGCGAAGATTCGAGGGCTGGACGAACGGGTGGACGAGGCGGCCTGGGACGCCCTGCTTGCCGACTACGAGTACGAGGAGACCTTCGCCTTCGACTACGGACTGACCCTCACCGAGCGGCCGATGGCGGAGACGATGGCCGCCGGAACGGTGCGGGGCGTCAAGGGGCGCATCCTCGTCCTCGACCGGGGTGGCAGCACCTACGCCGTCGACCTGCGAGACCTCGTCGGGTACGACGTGACGGAGGGTAGCGCCGACCGCGAACTCCAGTCGAGTCTCGGCGCGTTCGGAACGTAGCCGTCCCGTTACGACAACCCTTTTCCGGCGGCGGGGAGAACGCCGAGACATGGCAGACGAACCCGAAGACAGTGAGCCTGCGGACGCCGGAAGCGAGGGCGACGAGGCCGACCAGGGCGAAGAGAAGTCCTTCCGAGAGCGCGTCGAGGAGATCCGCCAGCAGCGCGCCGAGGAAGGCGAGGGCGAAGGCGAGGAAGGCCGGCGTCCAGGCCCCGAGGAGATGATGGGCGGCGGAGGCGGCGGCATGGGCGGTAATCCCTTCGCACAGATGATGGGCGGCATGATGGGCGGCGGCCCCGGCATGGGCGGCGGCCCTGGCGGTCCCGGTGGGCGGGGTGAAGAAGCCGGCAACGAGGAACTCACCCGCGAGGTCCGCAAACTGCGCGACGAAGTCCACGACATCCGCCGGACGCTGGAGCGCATCGCCGACGCGCTCGAAGACTGACGCGGTCGCTCTCTCACCGTATCTCGGCAGCGAGAAGCCGGAGAGTCGCTACTCTTCGTCGGCCAGCTACTCCTCGTAGGCCAGGTTCATGACCCACTGGGAGAAGGCGTCGCTGTAGGCGTCGGTCTCCTCGTCGCCGATAAAGGGCGAGAGCATGTCGCCGGCCATCAGCAGCGAGAAGTCGAGATCCTGGGCCGTCGGGCTGATGAAGTACGTGTTGTGGCCGTTGTAGACCGTCTCCTCCCGGTCGACCATCCCCTTCTCGACGAGCGACTCTATGATGCGACTCCCCTTGCGCGAGGAGACGTCGAGTTCCTTCCAGAAGTCGCTCTGGTGGATGCCGCCGGTCTCGCGGACGAGTTCCAGGCCGGCCCGCTCGTCCTCCGAGAGGTCCGCCTCGGCGCCTGACGTGCTCATGTTCGTCACACCGTGTCTGTGCCGCTTAAACCTGACTCTCCCGGCCCGGGGACCCTACAGCCGTTCCGGCGGTCAGACGTAGGCGTCGACCGGTTCGTAGTCGTTCTCGCAGGGCGGGCCTTCGGCGTGTTCCATCTCGACGAAGTCTTCGGTCATCCGAACGAGCGTGGAGGACTGGGTGCCGTAGCCGTCGCCGTGGACGCAGACGCCGTACTCGTGGTCGGAGACGACGGCGGCGGCCCGCTCCAGCCACGACCGGCTGTCTTCACCCGGTTCGGGCTGGAGGGCGGTCCGCACCTCGCTCGCGTTCTCGGCCTGACGCTCGCCGGCCTCCTGGCGAACGCTCGGGATGGTGTAGCTGCCGTCGGCGCCGACGTTGACGACGACGTGGACGCCTGGGTCGAAGTTCCGGACGGCGAACTGGCCCGCCCATTCGAGGAGAATGGCCGCGCTGGCGTCGACGACCACGAGGTTGAACCCCTCGTAGGACCGTTCGTCGAGTTCCCGCTCGACGTACCGGCAGGCGTCCTCGGCGGTCTCCCGGTTCAGGGCGTCCCTGACGAGCAGTCCTCGGGAGCGGTCGCCGGTGAGTTCGGCGTCAGTCCAGCGATTCGTGACGGCGACGAGCAGACCGTGTTCGTTGTAGCCGAGCCAGGTCCCGCCCGCCTCGCGGTCGATCGGCGCGACGACGGGCGTCTCCCAGTCGCGTACTGCGGGGGGTTCGGAGGGTCGGCCGTCCCGCTCGTCGCGGTTGGCCGCGACGACGACCGGCGCGTCGGCGAACACCTGCCAGGCCAGGGTGAACGTGCACACGACTCTGGATACGGACCGGGGAACCAAAAGCCGTCGGGCGCCGGGGAGGGAGTCGCTCGTCGCCGGGCCACCTGCGGCTCCGAAGCGGCGTCAGCCGAAGAAGGCTCGAACCGCATCGCGGTCGACGGTGCCCGAGGCAGTTCGGGGCACGGCGTCCACGAATTGGATCTCCTTGGGCACCTCGTGGTCTGCCAGTTCGTCCCGACAGTACTGCCGGATCCGGTCCGCGTCGGCACCGCCGCTGGCTCCGGAGACCACCAGTGCGACAACCCGTTCCCCCCACTCCTCGTCCGAGACGCCGACGACCGCGGCGTCGTCGACCGCCTCGTGTCTCCGGAGAGCGCCGGCGACCCGTTCGGGGTGGACCAGTTCGCCGCCGGTCTGGACGGCGTCGTCGGCGCGGCCCACGACGAACAGCCGGCCGTCCTCGTCGCGGTAGCCCAGGTCGCCGGTGTGCAGGCCGTGGTTGCCAACGTCGTCACCCTCCCTGGTTCCACCAGCCTCGAGGTATCCCGGCGTGACGGTCGGACCGTCGACCACGATTTCCCCCGTCTCGCCGGCCGAGACCGGCTCACCATCCGACACAATCGTGGCGTCGGTGACGACGAGCGGCTGGCCGACGGTCTCGGGATGCTCGAAGGCCGTCCGGGGCCGGGCAGTCGCCACCTGCGACGCCGTCTCGGTCGTGCCGTAGGTCGGACAGATCGGGACGTTCGCGGCCTCGCAGCGCTCGACCAGGTCTGCCCCGGCGGGCGCCCCGCCACAGAGGACAAAGCGCAGGTGCGAGGGCGGCGTCCAGCCGTCGTCGAGCAGCCGCCGGAGCTGTGTGGGGACGAGCGAGACCCCGGAGACGCGGTGGTCGCGCATCGTCTCGGCGATCGTCTCCGCGTCGAAGCCCCGCTGCAGCACGAGGGTCGTCCCGTACAGCGTCGACCGGACGATAGGGGCGATCCCACCCATGTGATACACCGGGAGCGGGCTCAGCCACCGCTCGTCGGGGTCGAGGCCGAGCCGGAAGGCCGAGGCGGTCGCGCTGGCGACCAGATTGCCGTGTGTCAGGCGGACGCCCTTCGGTTGGCCGGTCGTCCCGGAGGTAAACAGGACGAGGGCTTCCCTGGAGCGGTCCAGGCTGGCCGGGTCGGGCGTGTCAGGGGTGCCGTCCTGGCCCTCCGGAAGCACCGACGAGACGGACTCGTGGTCCGGCTGGTCGACGGACGCGACCGGACACGGAGCGGCTTCGCGGGCCGTCGGCTCAGTGCCTCGCTCGCAGACCAGCAGGTCGAGGTCGGCACGTCTGGCCCGCTTTTCGAGGTCCCTAGCCGGTCTATCGGGGTCCAGGGGAACCAGGGAATTGCCGGTCCGCCAGGTCGCGTGGAGCGTCACGACGAACGCGAGACGCGGCGAGAGGAGCGCGCCGACGCGACCGGTGCTCGCCGCGTCGGTGACGCTCCCCGGGGAGTCTGTCTGGGTCCCGAGCGACCGAAGCCTGGCCGTGACGTTCGTGACGAGTTCGTCGAGGGCACCGTAGGTCCACTCTCTGTCGTGGGTCGCGTCGACGACGGCCGTCACGTCGGGCGTCGTGCCGACCCGATGGTCGAGGGGGTCCCGCGTCGGCCAGTCCACCTGCGAGGGCATTCTACGTCCGGGGTCGCTCCGCGAGCCCAAGACCCTTGTCCTGTGGGACGTAGACCGCACCGTCTTCCACCGGCGCCGGGTCGGTCCCCAGGTCGTCTTCGAGGAGGTCCGCTGTCCCCAGCCCGCACGGCGGGACTTCGGGAATCGTCGCCGCCACGTGGACGGCCGCCGTCCGGGCGACGACGCCGTCGATGGTGGTCGAGACGACCGGCTGGAGGCCGGCCTCCAGTGCGGCCCCGGCCAGTTCGGCAGCGGTGTCGGGACCGCCCTGTACCATCGGCTTCACCACGACCACGTCGGCGGCATCCGCAGCGACGACTGCCTCGAGGTCGTGGTGGATGAGGGTCTCGTCGACGGCGACGCCGACGTCACC
Source organism: uncultured Halobacteriales archaeon (assembly GCA_964523745.1). GTDB lineage: Archaea > Halobacteriota > Halobacteria > Halobacteriales > Haloarculaceae > CAZGAX01. The sequence continues at coordinate 11,878 of CAZGAX010000079.1, forward strand.
GTCACGCAGGTCTGCCATCCCGTCTATGTCGTCGGCCGGGAGGGGTTGCTCGACGTATTCGACGCCGAAGTCCGCCAGGACGTCCATCGCCTCGGCGGCCTGTTCCCGGGTCCAGCCGGCGTTGGCGTCGACGCGAAGCCTGGCGCGCTCCCCGATGGCGTCCCGGACGGCGACCAGCCGCTCGCGGTCTTCCCCGAGCGGTCGGGCGCCGACCTTGACCTTTAGCGCCGGGTAGCCAGCGGCGACGGCGTCCCGGGCCGCCGTGGCCGTCTCTGCTGGCGACCCGTCGCCGATGGTCGCGTTGACCGGTATCGACCGGACGGTGTGGTCGGCGCCCAGGTAGCGGTACAGGGGCACATCGTCAGCCGTGGCCCTGGCGTCGGCGAGGGCTGTCGAGAGCCCGTGCCGGGCGGCCGGGACGTCGAGCCTGGCGAGGGCGATGCCCCAGTCCAGTTGCTCGCCGACCAAGTCGGCGCTGACGAGTGCGTCTTCACACTCCTCGAACGACTCGGTCCAGCCAGGCAGAGGTGTGGCCTCGCCGATTCCCTCCGTTCCCTCGTATTCGACCCCGACGACGAAGCCCCGGCGCTGCTCGACGCTGCCGCTCGCCGTGGCGAGGGGCCGACGGAGATTCAGGGTGAAGGGTTCGACGCGCATGGTCATGCCACCTGTGGGGCGACGAGGCCGGCGGTAAACAGGACCGAGTGGAGCGCCAGGAGCTGTCCGGTCCGTTCGAGGGCCGGGTTCAGGGCGTCACCGTCGCGGCGATCGAGTACTGTGCGACTCACGTCTACCGCGAGCCCCAGCGACGCCAGTGGAAGAAGGACCCAGACGGGGTAGCCGAAGCCGAGCCAGAGCGCAACCGGGACGGCGTAGGCGAGCGAGAGCATCCCGACGAACTCGACGCGACTCCAGCGGTAGCCCAGCATGACGGCGAGGGTGTGCTTGCCCGCTGCCTCGTCGGTCTCCATGTCGCGGACGTTGTTGACGACGAGGATGGCGGTCGTCAGGCCTGCTGCGGCGAGACTCGCCACGACGACGGCCGGCTCGACGGTGCCCGGTGGGACGGCGAGCGGGAAGGTGCCCACGTCCGGGAGCACAGCCGCGGCCTGGACGTAGTAGGTCCCCGTGACGGCGACGACGCCGAAGTAGACGAAGACGAACAGGTCACCGAGGCCGTAGTAGCCGTAGGGGTAGGGCCCGCCGGTGTAGAGGACGCCCGCGACGATGCTGGACAGGCCGACGACCAGGATCGGCAGGCCGCCGACGGCGACGAGGTACAGTCCGACGAGAACCGCGAGGCCGTAGGCCACTGCCGTCGCAATTTTGACCCGCTCCGGTGGGATGAGGCCGCCGGCAGTGACGCGGGTGAAGCCCTCGCGGTCGGCAGTGTCGGTCCCCTTCACGGCGTCGAAGTAGTCGTTGGCGAAGTTGGTGCCCACCTGGATGAGAAGCGCACCGAGGAGTGCGGCGACTGCCGGGAGGGCGGCGAACCGACCGTCGTGGACTGCCAGACCCACGCCCAGCAGGACCGGCGCCGCGCCTGCCGGGAGCGTCTGTGGTCTGGCCGCCATCACCCACGCCTCCCGGCGGGAGACGTCGGTCGCCGTAGTCATCGGTACTAGTAACGACAGGGACCCGTAAATCGCCTGTGGTTTAGCGGATCCGCTCGCCACGAGAAACTTACTCGTCCTCGAACCGGGCCTCGACGCTCGCAGCGTGACCCTCGAGACCCTCAGCGTTTGCCAGCGTCGTGATCGTCTCCCGGAGGTCGGCCAGGCCCGCCTCCGAAATGCGCTGGACGGTCGTCGACCGGAGGAACGTATCGACCGAGAGCCCACCCGTCAGTCGGGCGCCGCCGCCCGTCGGCAGTACGTGGTTCGGGCCGCTGGCGTAATCCCCGGCAGCAACCGGGCTGTGCGGCCCGAGGAACGCAGACCCGGCGCTGTCGATGCGGTCGAGCAACGCCTCGTCGTCCTCGGCCACGATCGAGAGGTGCTCGGCGGCGTACTCTTCGGCAAAGAGGACGGCCTCTGACATCGACCGGGCGACGAACAGGCCGCTCGCGTCGCCGTCGAGGGCCTCCCGTACGATCTCCTCGCGGTTCCGTTCGGGGACCTGGCGCTCGATTTCCTCGGCCACGGCCTCGGCCAGTTCCTCGTCCGGCGTCACGAGTACGACCGGGGCGTTCGTGTCGTGTTCGGCCTGCGCGACGAGGTCCGCAGCCACGAACTTGGGGTCGGCCGTCCCGTCGGCGAGTACGAGCAGTTCGCTCGGGCCGGCCAGGAAGTCGATTTCGACGTCACCCCGAACCTCGGCTTTTGCCGCAGTGACCCAGGGATTCCCGGGGCCGACGACCACGTCGACGGCGTTGACGGTGTCGGTACCGTAGGCCAGCGCGGCGATGGCCTGGGCGCCGCCGACCTGGTAGACGGCGTCCGCGCCGGCCACGTCGATGGCTGCCAGCGTCACTGGGTTGAGTTCGTCCGCTGGCGGCGTGGCGACGGCGACGTGCTCGACGCCCGCAACCTTCGCCGGGATGACCCCCATCAGGGCGCTGGAGGGGTAGGCGGCCGTACCGCCGGGAGCGTAGACGCCGACACTTTCGACGGGGCGAAATCTGCGGCCGAGTTCCCTGCCGTCGAATTCCTCGCGCCAGTCTTCAGGGACCTGGCGCTCGTGGAAGGCGCGAATGTTCGCCGCCGCGTCCTCGATGGCCGCAAACACGTCGTCGGCCACGTCGTCCCGGGCTCGCTCGACCCGGTCGGTCACGTCGACGTTGCCCACTTCGACGCCGTCGAACTCCCGTGAAAACTCCCGGAGGGCGACGTCGCCCTCCTCGCGGACCCTGTCGACGATGTCCCGAACGTCCCCACGCACCTCGTCGATGCCGGCGTCGCGGTCGAACAGCGCCGCCCGCTCGCCGGGGCCGAGGTCCGCCACGCTGCGTACGTTCATACCGGTGAAAGCGGGGGCTGGCACAAACTGTTTGCCATCGGTCGCGGCCTCAGGTGTACAGTATCGAGACGAGGTGGAGCGTCGAGAGGACGACGACCAGCCCGACGAGGAGGACGCCGACTGCAGCCGCTGGCAGTGCACTCGGCAGTATCTGTTCGGCCCGGGTGTAGGTGAACCAGCCCGTCGCCACCGCACTGGCGAGCAAGACGAGGTGTATCGCGAGCCACGGTGCCACGCGAACGGCGAGTCCAACCATCCCGCCGTTCCCGGACCTGGAACTCGGGTTTGCTGTCGGCGAGGACCGGGTGTACACCTCGGAGGCTTCCCACCAGTCGCCGTTCCCTGGGTCAGTTCTGGCACGACCCGACCCGTTCGTCGTTCCGTCGCGGCGTTCGTGGTCGTCGCCCAGCCAGGCCGAGCGGTCCTGCGGTTCCCGGCCCGGGTGGCGTCGGTGCCGTCGAGTCCGTCGACGGCTGCTGGCACCCCCTTCCGAAGCCGCGGACGACTGGCTACCGCTGCCAGTCCCCGACGGGCCACTCGTAGTCGCCTCGCCGTCATCGTCGACTACCCAGACGCTGGTGTCGAGGTTCCGGCGAACGTAGACGTCGTGACCGAGCCTGTCGTACCTGTCGCGCTCGTCTTCGTCCGTGAGGACGTCGCGGGCCGTCGTCAGGCGCTTGAACTCCCTGGGAGCACCCGGTTCGTCGCTGACGTCCGGGTGGCGCTCCTTGACCTGTTCGCGGTAGGCGCGGCGAATAGCCGCCACGTCGGCGTCCGCGTCGACCCCGAGGGTCGTGTAGAGCGTCTCTCCCATGCCGGCGATAGGAGCCCTGTTGTCGCTGGATTACCAAGTAAGTTCCTCAGTGCTCGGCCCCGTCCGCTCCGACGACGATGGCTCGAAGGTCGTTGACGTTGGTGTTCGTCTGGCCGGTGACGACGGTGGCCTGGCGGGCCGCGAGAAATCCCCCGGCGTCGTTGTCGTCGAGTGCGGCCAGTGCCTCGTTCCGCGGCGTAGCCGTTTCGGGGGTTGCGATGGCCCCGGCGGCGTCGGACGCCCCATCGATACCGTCTGTATCGACGCTGGCGACAGTCAGGCCGGAAGCGTCGGCGGCGAGCGCCCCGGCCAGGACGAACTCCTGGTTCGGGCCGCCCGTCCCACTACCACGTACCGTTACCGTCGTTTCGCCGCCCGACAGGACGACGGCCCGTGGCTCGACCGGCGTCCCGGTGTCGTGGACCGACTCGGCGATGCCGACGAGGGTCGTGGCGACGTCGCGGGCTTCACCCCGGATGCGGTCGCCCAGCACCAGCGGCTCGTACCCTGCCTCCCGAGCCGTGGTCGCCGCCGCGTCGAGGGCCGTCGTCCCGTCGGCCAGGACGTACTGCGTCACCGTCTCGAACGCCGAGGCGCCCGGACCGGGCGTCTCCGGAATGTCGCCTCTCACTCCCGTCTCCAGGTGGTCAGCCACGGCGTCGGGAACGTCGATCTCGTACCTGTCGAGGACGTCCCGGGCGTCTGCGAACGTCGACTCGTCGGGCGTCAGCGGCCCGCTGGCGATGACGGCCAGGTCGTTGCCGACGACGTCGCTGAACGCGAGTCCGACGACCGTCGCCGGTCCCGCAGTCCGGGCCAGCCGGCCACCTTTGACGGACGAGAGGTGCTTGCGGACGGCGTTGATCTCGTCGATGTCTGCGCCGCTCGCGAGGAGTCCTTCGGTGGTCCGCTGGAGGTCTCCCAGCGAGAGGTCTGCTGCCGGGGCCGACAGGAGGGCACTTCCGCCCCCGGTGACGATGCAGATGACGAGGTCGCCATCGTCGGCGTTCTCGACTAGCTCGAGCATCCGTCGGGTGCTTTCGACGCCCTCGCGGGTCGGCACCGGATGGCCGCCGGGCAGCATGGCAATCCGCTCGGTATCGGCTGGATTGTTCGTGACGACGGCTCCCCGGTCGATTCGCGCTCCGAGAACGTCTTCGAGGGCAGCGGCGACGCTCCCGCCGGCCTTTCCCCCGCCGACCACGACGACGTCGCCGTACTCTCCGAGGTTGTAGCGGTCGCCGTCGACGACCAGGGCATCTCCGTCGAGGGAGATTCGGTCCGCGACGACGGTCGCCGGGTCGGCGGCCCGGATGCCGGCTTCGAGACAGTCCAGGGCGAGTTCGCGGTCGGGGGTCCCGCCGAGTTCGTCGCGGTCGTCGATCATCGGTTCTCAGCGGTGTTCGCAGGGATTAGTAAGTTCTCCGAGGCCCTCGACGCCGACGGTCACTGTCGACCCGTCCTCCAGGTATACCGGCGGGTCGCGGAAGGCACCGACGCCGGCCGGCGTGCCGGTGTAGATCAGGTCGCCCGGCGAGAGCGTGAAGGCCCGACTGCAGAACGAGACGAGTTCGTCGACGCCGAAGATCAGTTCGGCCGTCGACGAGTCCTGGAGGCGGTCGCCGTCGACGTCGGCCCAGACGTCGAGGTCGTGTGGGTCGTCGACCTCGTCGGCCGTGACCAGGTCCGGGCCCAGGGGAGCGAAAGTATCGAGGCTCTTGCCCCGGACCCACTGGCCGTCGCC
>CAZGAX010000080.1:0-17379 GCA_964523745.1 uncultured Halobacteriales archaeon
TGCCGCGAGTCTCGGGGTCGTCGAGCACCTGCTTGATGGTGTAGTACATCGACTCCAGGTCCTGGGCCTGGCGGACGACGACGCGGCGGACGCCGTCGATGGGCACTCTGGAGCGGATGACCGGAACGACCGACTCGTCCTGTGCGCCGTCGGTGACGACGATGGCCCGGACGTCCTCTCCCGTCGCGAGGCCGGCCAGGACGCGGTCGACCTCCTCGCCGACGGCGCGGTTGGCCTTGACGTCGCTACCGTCGACGCCGGTCACGGCGGCCACCTCGACGGTCTCGTCGCGGATTTCCTCGGCGAGGTGGAGCCCCTCGAACAGGACGTTGACGTCGCTGTCCTCGGGGTCGGCGGTGGCGAGGGCGACTGCGGCCTCCTGGACGTTCTCGCGGCCGACGACCGGCGTTTCGACGCCGGTCTTGCGGCCGAGGTCGTCGTCCAGGTCGACACACAGCACCAGCAGCATTACGGCCATCTTGGCCAGCCCCGTATATCTGTTTTCGGGCGCAAAGTGCAGGGCGGCCGGGAGCCAGGGCGGGGACGCCTCACCGAGAGCCGAGTTCGCGGGGCTTTTGGTCGTCGGGGAAGTACCCATTCCACTGAATGATCTCGAAGGGCTGCGAGCAGTGTGCCAAAGGCGGCAAGATGGTGCTGTTCGTCTACGGCTACTGCGACCAGCGCGACTGCTTTTACTGCCCTCTCGGGGAGAACCGCAAGAACGTCACCGACGTCTACGCCAACGAACGGAAAGTCGAGGACGACCAGGACGTCCTCGACGAGGCAAAGCGGATGGACGCCCTCGGCGCCTCCGTCACCGGCGGCGAACCCCAGGAAGCCCTCGAACGGACGTGTCGATACCTCTCCCTCCTCAAGGACGAGTTCGGCGAGGAGTTCCACACCCACCTCTACACCGGGATCACTGGAGGCCGGGAGAACATGCGCCGCCTCTCGGAGGCCGGCCTCGACGAGATCCGGTTCCACCCACCCCTGGAGCAGTGGGGCGACCTCCACGGCACCGAGTGGGAGGACATCCTCTATGTCGCCAGACAGGAAGGACTCACTCCCGCGTTCGAGATTCCGGGGATTCGCGCCGAGGAAGAGTTCCTGGAGTTCCTCGACGAGGGCGCTGCGGACTTCTGTAACATCAACGAGTTCGAGATGAGCCAGGGGAACTTCCGGCGGATGCAGGAGGAGGGCTACGAACTCCGCGAGGACCACATGAGCGCCGTCGAAGGGAGCCACGAAATCCTGGACGCCATGGGCGACCACGAGCGAGTCTACTTCTGCACCTCCGTGTTCAAGGACGCGGCCCAGCACCGGAATCGGCTGAAGCGGATGGCCGAGCAGGTTCGCCGGCCGTTCGACGAGGTCACCGACGACGGCACGCTGGTCTACGGCAAGACCTGGGTCGACGAGAACCACCTCGATGCGCTCGGCGTCCCCGAGGAGTTCTACACCGTGAAGTCGAACCACGTCGAGGTGGCCTGGTGGCTCCTCGAGGAGATGGTCGAGGAGGGCGACGTGCCGAAGGGCGAAATCGTCGAGCAGTATCCCACCGTCGAGGGGACGGTCGTCGAGCGAACGCCCCTCGAAGGCGCCCCACAGCGGGAAGCGGTCTGATGTACCTCTCGCATCCCGTCCGGCGAATGCGCGACGACCCGTTGCCCGACGAAACGGTCGAACTCGTCGTCACCGTCGAGGACGAAGACGGTCTGGACGACGTCGAGACGCAGCTCCGGGGCCTGGGAACGGTCGAGGAGCGCCTGCGATTCGGGTCGCTACGGGTGTCGATGCCCGAAGCCCGGGTCGCCGACGCCTGCGCCATCGACGGCATCGAGTCCATCGAGACGGCGAGTACCCGGGAGGTAGCCGGCGGCGACGCCGGCGAGGACGTCGGCTCCTGACAGCCACGCCACCCTCCTGACCGGTGGTCGTTCACCGGCGCATCCCGGTCGGCGGCCGCTTACCGACTCGCCCGGAGACAGAGCGACGAGGCTGGCAGGTCCGCGTACCGGGCGGCCAGGTCCGGATGGTCACGTCGGAACTCCTCGTCCGGCACCGGCTCCCGGACCGCGTCGAGGTCGAAGCCGGCCGAGAGGAGGGGCGAGAGGAGCCCCTCGAAGGACCGCCGGAAGTACGTCCCCCGGTTGGTCCCTGTCCCGTCACTCCAGGTGATGTCGTATCTCTCGGTGGTGCCGTAGGTCGGTGCCTCGGCCTGCGTCTCGACCGTCGCCTCCAGGTCCGCCGTCGCCCCGGTCGACGGGGTCTCTCCGTCCCTGACGATCACGAAGTCGTGGACCGGGTTGTGGGTCGACAGCACGAGGTGGCCGCCGTCCCGAAGAATTCTGGCGAATTCGCCCACCGTCGTCGAAAGGTCCGGGAGGTGAGAGAAGACGTGGAGACAGACCACGAGGTCGACGCTGTCGTCCTCGACGGCGTCCAGCGGTTCTCCGAGGTCGGCCTGGTAAAACGCTCCCGAGGGGACCCGCTCTCGGGCCCGTTCGACCATCCCCTCGCTGACGTCGACCCCGACCACGTCGGCGCCCTGGTCGGCCAGCCGCTCGGCGTAGACGCCAGAACCACAGCCGGCGTCGAGCACCCGTCGGCCCGAGAGTTCGGGAAGCAGTTCGTCGACCGTCGCCCAGAGCAGTTCCTGCCTGCCGGGCGCGTCCACGATGTCGTCCCAGAGCGGCGCGAGGTCCTCGTAGTGGTCCTCGATGCGGGCGTCCCGTTCCTCCATACGACTACTTGACCGGGCCGGTCAATACCGGTTGCCGTCGCGGAGGTATTCGCCTCGCCGGGGGACGGCGGCAGGGTGTCCCGGTTAGCGACGCTGCACCCGCAAGCGTTTAATCCGCGCCGGGATTATCCGGGGCCATGCCCGACTGTCCACTCGCCGACGACTGCCCCAGCTTTTCCGAGCGAATCGAGGGGATGGGGTGCCAGCACTACGGCGACCGTGGCGGGAAAGAGTGGTGTAACCACTACAACCAGCCCATCGAGGACCTGAAGTCCCAGCCGGTCAAGCCGGGCGAAGAAGTCGTCGTCGAGGTCGAGGACATCCACGAGAGCGGCGCCGGCGTCGGCCGGACCGACGACGGCTTCATCATCATGGTCGACGGCGTCCTGCCACCGGCCCGCGCCAAGGTCAAGGTGACGAAGGTCCGCTCGAACCACGCCCGGGCCGAGGAACTCGAACGCCTCCCGGACGAACCCGAGGGTGACGGCGAAGCGGATGCGTCGGAGGACGGCGAGGAGGTGGCCGTCGAGGCCGAAGACGGCGAGAGCGAGTCCAGGGCCGACGATGACGACGACCCGCGACTGGGCAGTCGCGACAACTTCTGGGGCAGCTAGACCGACCGCGGCCGGTTGCGGTGGACAGTCACGGTGAGGCGACGCCGTTTTCTTGCGAACCTACCTGCTTGCGACCGGCGGAACACGGTGCTAAAGGGGCAGCCGCCGTTTGTAGTCGACATGGACCTGGGACTCGACGGCGACGCGGCTCTGTGTACCGCAGCGACGAGCGGACTGGGCCTGGCGAGCGCGACGGCGTTGGCCGACGAAGGCGCCGACGTGGCAGTCTGTGGACTCACCCCCGACCACGTCGACGCGGCCCGCGACCAGCTCGAAGACACCGGCGACGGCGACGTCCTGGCCGTCCGGGCCGACCTCACCGACCCCGACGAAGTCCAGGCCTTCGTCGAGGAGACCGCCGACGAATTCGGCACGATCGACCACGTCGTCACGAGCGCCGGCGGCCCGCCCAGCGGCCCGTTCCTGGAAACCGTCGAGCGCGACTGGTACCGGGCCTACGACCTGCTGGTGATGAGCGTCGTCTGGACGGTCCGGACCGCCCACCCCCACCTCCAGGACGGCGGCGGGACCGTCACCGCCATCACCTCTCGGTCGGTGGCACAGGCGCATGACGGCCTCGTGCTGTCCAACGCCGTCCGGCGGACGGTCGACGGCCTCGTCCAGACGCTCTCCAGGGAGTGGGCACCCGAGATTCGGGTCAACTCCGTGTTGCCGGGGGCTCACGAGACGGCCCGGATCCGGGAGCTGATCGAAGCGACTGTCGAGCGTGGCGAGGTCCCCGACTACGAGGCGGGCTACGAGGAGTGGGCGGCGGACGTGCCTCTCGACCGCCTCGGCGAGCCCCGAGAGCTGGGTGACGTGGTCGCGTTCCTGGCGAGCGACCGGGCCAGCTACGTCAACGGCGTCTCGCTACCCGTCGACGGCGGGTCGATACGCAGTTAGCTACCGTTCGTTCGGGCCGACGACGTCGCCGCTGGTGACGCTGCTCCAGATGACGACGCCCAGCGACGCGGCCGCCAGGAAGGTCACGCCGAGGCGCTCGGCCACGCTGACCGAGAACAGGGCCGCATCCGGGAACACGAAAGACATTACGAGGAAGCCGAAGGCCGAGATGCCGGTGAGAAGGGACCCGAGCACGACCCAGAAGCGCACCCAGTAGTTCATCGACGTGTTCGATCAACAGCCACCGCCTTTGGTGTTGTGGCCTCAGAACGCCCCGTCTTCGCGGAGCCGGTCGACGACGTCGCGGACTCGCTGGGCCTCCTCCCGGGGGACGACCAGCGTTCGGCCGTCGAAGCTGGCGACCACGAGGTCGGAGACGCCGACGACGCTGACGTGCTCGTCGGTGGCCAGCACGCAGTTTTCGGCGTCGACGGCGAGCGTGTCGCCGACGTGGACGTTTCCGGCGTCCGTCCGGTCCCCGACCCGCCAGATGGCGTCCCAGGTGCCCAGGTCGTCCCAGGAAAAGCCCGCCGGGACGACGAAGACGTCGTTGGCCCGCTCGAGGACGGCGTAATCGACGCTGACGGGGTCGACCTCGGCAAATCCCGCGTCCGCCTCGTCGTTCTCGAGGGACCGGACCAGGTCGGCCAGGTCGGTGGTCCGGGCGGTTTCGAGAAACGCCGTCGGCGTCCAGGCGAACATCCCGGCGTTCCAGAAGAAACCCCGCTCGCAGTACTCCCGTGCCGTTTCGGCGTCGGGCTTCTCGACGAACGCGTCGACGGCGAAGTACCCCTCTTGCTTCGTTCCAGGGGAGATGTAGCCGTAGCCCGTCGCCGGCCGACTGGGTTCGATACCGACGGTCACCAGCCCCCCGGTTTCGGCTGCGGCCCGGGCCGCCGCCCGCATCGTCCCGGCGAAGTCGCCGTCGACGTGGTGGTCGCTGGGCAAACACAGCATGACGCAGTCGCCGACCTGTTCACCGATCTGGTGGGCGGCGTAGGTCAGTGCCGGCCCGGTGTCCTTCGGTTCGGGCTCGGTGAGGACGGCCGCGTTCGGCACCTCTTCTCTGACGTCGTCGGCGAACCGTTCTCTGGTGAGGACGTACACTTCGTCGGCGAATCCCGCCCGCTCGACGGTTCGGGCCAGCAGACTCCGCTTTCCCTCGAAGGAAACGAGCTGCTTCGGTCGGTCGCTCCGGCTCGCGGGGTACAGTCGCGTCCCCGTTCCACCGGCGAGAATCACTGCGACCAGCGGCCGGTCCATGCCCAGTGATTGATTGGCCCTCCTAATAACCGTGGCCTCCACGTCGGATGGTATGGCAAGGGGGCCTGGCATCGACACCAGCCCAACCTCACCGAACCGAGCAACCAAACTATATTTCCGTGGCGCCCGACCCGTCAGACATGAGCGAAGACTGCCTGTTCTGCCAGATCGTCGCTGGCGACGTACCCAGTCGCACCGTCTACGAGGACGACGCCACGTTCGCGTTCCTCGACGTCAATCCTCTCTCGCGGGGTCACACCCTGGTCGTCCCGAAGGACCACTACGAAACCGTGGAGGAAATGCCGGTAGACCTGGCCGGCGACCTCTTCGAAACCGTCCACCGTGTGACGCCGGCCGTCGAAGATGCCGGTGGAGCCGACGCGAGCACCATCTCTGTCAACAACGGCGAAGACTCGGGCCAGGAAGTCCCCCACGTTCACGTCCACATCGTGCCTCGCCAGCCGGGTAGTGGCGGCAGCCCTGTCCACAGGATGCTCGACCGGCCGGACGTCCCCGACGACGAGATGGACGACATCGCCGCGGACATCGCCGACGGCGTCTGAGACCCCGGTCGCCGGCCGTACTGCGTCTGACCCTACCGCGTCAGACCGTACCCGGGCTGCCCGCCAGCCTGGAAGGTGTGGCGAGCGACGCCGCCGGGTGCTGGCTGGGCCGTCGAGGCCGCGGTCACCGCTGTCCCCCCACCCTCGCCGCCGGTCGCTCCCGCCGTAGTGCCCTGCCGCTGGAGTTGCGTCACCGTCCCCTCGGCGTGAGTCTGGAGGTGTGACTCCAGGAAGTACAGCTGCTGGTCCACCTCGCGGGATATCTCGGTGAGCAGGTCGGCAGAGTCCTCGTCGCCGTAACTGGCGGCGTATTCGATGCCCTCGCGAAGGTTCGTGGCGTGGAGCGCGACGTGGGCCGACAGCGCCTGGAGGTAGTCGGGCCCGGTGACGAGGTTCGGCGTCAGTTCCGGAATCGAAGAGCGGGCGGCAGCCAGCCTGACCGTGCCCATCGCCTGGCCTCCCAGTGCCGTGACCCGTTCGGCGAGCATGTCGGCGTGCTTCTCGAAGACCTCGTGGAGTTCGTCGAACAGGAGGTGCAACTGGTAGAAGTTAATGCCCTTGACGTTCCAGTGGGCGAACTTCGCCTGGGTCATCAGGTCGGTCGTGTCCGCCAGGGCCTCGTTCAGCCGCTGGATCACTGCCCCGCGCGTCTCCGGCGGGAGGTCGTTCGCCGTCGGGAACGTCCGTGCCTCCGTCGGCACGGCAGGTTCGCCTGCCTGCTGTGCGGGCTGCTGCTGGCCTGGAGCCTGGGGTATCCTGGTGGCGCTGGACTGGCTCTGTGTCATCTGGGCTGTCGGTTCGGACTCCGGTCGGACGGGTATCTCTGACTGGCTCATGGGAAGCCGAGAAGGCAGCCGCTGGATAACGGACGGAACGCGGATGTATCTATGGCCGGCAGTAGCAGGCCTGAGCGGCGTCGTTCCCTCTCGACCCGGGGCCAGCCGTCCTCGGCCAGGGTGGGCAGTTTTTTACGTGATGGCGGAGCCAGGTTTCAGCAAGATGACTGCGAATGCAACGCTGGCGCTCGTCGGCGCCGTGGGTGGTGCCGGAACCACCCGGCTGGCCGTCGAGAGCGGCGCGACGCTGGCCCGGGCCGGCAGGAACGTAGCGATCCTCGACGCCGCCTTCGGCACCCAGGGGCTGGCCGACTACGTCGACGGCCGCATTGACGCCGACGTAACCACACTCCTCACCGACGGGGGCGACCTGGACGACGCGCTGTACGAGGTTGACGTCGGCTCCGGTCGGCTGACTCTCTGTCCGGCCAGCGCTCCCTTCGAGCGGCTGGCGCGGGCCAAGACCGCCGGTGCGGCCGAACGGTTCGAGTCCCGGATCGGAGAAGCCACCCTCTCACACGACGTCGTTATCGTCGACACGCCACCCATCGCGGCCAACCAGGCCGTCGCGGCGGTGACAACCTGTGACCGGGTCGCCGTCGTAACGCCGGACACCGAGCGCGGTGGGGACGGTCTGGCGCGAACCCAGGGCCGCCTGGCAGACGTCGGCGCCGGGGTGGACGCCGTCATCGCCAACTTCGCCGACGGCGAGTCGACCGTCGAGGAAGCGGTCGCGACCGTCCCGACCGGCGAGGTCTCCCGACCGAGCGACTGCCCGACCTGTACGGGGCCGACGGCGGACCTGGGCCAGAGCGTCGCGTCGGCAGTCGAGTCCGTCATCGAACTGGACCTGGACCTGGAGTTCGAAGAACCGGGCCGTCTCGAACGCGTGTTCGATTGACGCCGGATCGTCACCGCTACCTCCCACTCGCTGCCACGACCGGGACCGATACCTAGACTTACGTTCCACAAATTCCGTTTAGGAAAATTAGTTTGTAGTAGTCAGTAGAATGGACCATCCGGATGGGAGGACACATCGATCCGACGTCGCGCCGAGCATTTCTCGGCGCCACCGTTGCGGGGGGTATTGGAGTGGTACTATCGGGATCGGGAACGGCCGCTGCCGAGAGCGAGATCGACGTCGAGTTCGGCTGTTCGCACGTTGACCTCGGTGACGAGTGGTTCGGCGAGGCACGCGTCGACTTTCGGGACGGGAGCTTCGTCCACCCGACCGACGGGACGCCGGACCGGCTGGGTTCGCCCGGTCGGATCCTTGAGACGTTGCGAGTCCCCGCCGCAGACGGTGGAGTTCGCGTCATCGAGAACCCGAACGCCGACTGTGACCCGGGCGAACTGGAGACGACGTTCGACCACGCGGCAGTCACGGTTGGAGCGAACGAGTTCGGCGAAGCAGGGTCTCGACCACTGACCGACGCCACTACGGTTACGCTGTTTTTCGCCGACGGAGCCACGCAGGTCGTCTTCGAGCCAGGATCGAGCGCCGAGCGAGAGGGGATCCCGACGACGTTCAGTGGGAGTGGTGAACACGCCGGGAAGATCGTCGAGGGGATACTGATCGAACATCACGGCTTTTTCACCCGGCGATTCCTGCGCAATCGCCACGTCGACGCCACGCTCCTCGGTACCGGCTCCGCCCAGGAACGACTCGTGGAGATCGTGGCCACCCAGCAGGGCGAACTCCGCTACGAGATGACCGTCGACGGACCGGTCGCCCCGGTCCAGATAAACGACCGCGTCGGAGCCGGCGGCAACGACCAGATCACGGACAACAGCGACGGTAGCGTCACGGTCTCGGGGTTTACCGGGAACAGGGGATTCGGCGACGCCTACCGGATCGACGGCGAAATACTCGACCTCACGAAGACGGGGGGCGAGAGCGACTTCGTGCTCCGGGAACTGACCCGACGGGTCGTCCGCGACGGCACCGGTGCCAGCCACTCGCTTGCAATCGTCACCGTGGAAGACGCCGAGCTCAGCTACGAGTTCACCGTCGACGGCCCGGTATTCAGGCGCACCCAGATCGGCGAGCCGTTCCGGGCCGAGGACAACGACACTCTCACACACAACGACGACGGAACTGTCTCCGTTTGCGGCTTCACCGGCAACGAGGGATTCGGCGACACCTACGGCATCGGCGGCCCGGTGACGTCGTTCGAAAAGACCGGTGGCGAGGCGGAGTTCCGGCTGTACCTCGACAGCCAGCCGGTCACGCCGAAAGAACTGCTCGAAGGTATCGAGGGCATGGGCCCCACCGAACTACGGGGAGAGGAGTAACCCGCGGAAAACCAGACGTCAACGAAGGTCCGGGTACTCGCCGACGGCGTCGGCCAGCGAATCGTCACCCAGCGCCGCCCCGCTGAGCGTCGATTCGACGGCCGCTCGCCCCTCGGGAAGCGGGTCGTGCGTCTCGACGTAGGCTGCGAGGGCGAACTCGGCCTCCCCGACCCGGGAGAGCTCGAGCGCCTCGGTCCGTGACAGGTCGCCAGCGATCCAGTCCCGGACGACCGCTCTGCCTGTCGGCCCGAGCGGCGAGACGGACTCGCCGAGCAGGTGGAGCGTCTTGGCGGCCGTGACGCTCGGGAGCCCGGCAGCCCGAGCGGCGGCACCGACGCTCCCGCCGCTGGCGTACCGATCGACGACCGTCGCCGCGTCCGCCGGCTCGCAGGGCAGGTCTGCCGCCAGGGAGTCGAGGCGCTCGGCCAGCGACGCGTCGGTGTGGTCGACGGTGGCGACGCCCCGGTCGCGCTGCTCGGCGGTGACCTCCAGCCCCTCCGCGATGTCCGACAGCGCCATTACGTGTGGCTGCTGCCGCCCGGGATTTAAGTGTTGGTGTACTGAACCGAGACCGCCGACGAGCCGTCCCCTGCCGGTTGATAAACCGACCGGTGACCGGTCGGTAATTCCGTCCGGAGCGACGCCCGCTCCGTCGAATCGGCCTTCATTTAAACCGGGTTCCGGCCGAAGCTTCGACCAGAATGGCAACGAAACCGACGACGACGCGTTCCTGTCCAGAGTGTGACGGCCGGCTTCGCTCGGACGACTGCGAGACAGTCTGTGCGGAGTGTGGGCTGGTGGTCGACGAACACGCGATCGACCCCGGGCCGGAGTGGCGGTCGTTCGCGGACGACGGCACCAACCCCGAACGAACGGGTGCGCCGCTCACCCGGTCTCGCCACGACCGCGGCCTCTCGACGGAGATCGGTCGGTCGACGCGGTTGAAGGGCCGCAAGCGGCGGCGCGTCTCCCGAATGCGCCGGGAGCACAAGCGGGCCCAGATCGGGTCGAAATCGGATAGAAACAGGGTGTACGGCTTCACCGAGATCCGCCGGCTGGTGTCGGCCCTCGAACTGCCCGAGACCGTCCGGGACCGGGCGTGTGTCCTGTTCGAGTCCGCCCAGGAGGCGACGCTGCTCCAGGGCCGCTCCATCGAAGGGTTCGCGGCAGCGGTGGTGTACGCCACCTGCCGGACGGCGTCGGTCTCGCGGACGCTCGCCGAGGTGACCGACGCGGCCCGCGCCGACCGGGACGAACTCGACGCCGCCTACGACGCCCTGAATCGGGAACTGGGCCTGCCGACGGGCCCCATCGACCCCCGGGAGTACCTGCCCCGGTTCGCCAGCAAGCTCGACCTCGACCCATCGGTCGAGCGACGCGCCAGGGAACTGGCAGAGGAGGCTCGCGACCGGGGCATCGACAACGGCCGAAATCCTGGCGGGGTGGCGGCTGCCTGTCTGTACACTGCCGGGGTCGAACTCGGCGTCGAGGTGACCCAATCGGCTGCCGCCGAGGTTGCGGACGTTACTCCGGTGACGCTCCGGCGAACCTACTACGCGCTGACGGACTGAACGAGGTCGGTGCTGGCTGTCGTACCGTGACTACGAGAAAGCCCCCGCCCTTTCAGTCCCACCCCGCGTTGCTTGCCCAACCAGCCGATACAGGTCCGTCTCTACCTCCTCACACCGTCGACTCGATGGCCGCACCGAGTTTCTCGAATGCCTTCGCAGCGTCACAGTCAGAATCCACTGCAGCGACCGGAACGCCGGCTCGCTGGGCCTGGCCCACCGTCTCTGACTCCGGCACCTGCGTGACCGGCGCGCCGAGCGTCGTCGCGACGTCCTCCGTCCGAACGTCATCGGTTCGATTGAGCACGACCCGGGCGAGCGGCGTCTCCAGCGCCCGGGCCAGTTCACGGGCCCGGAGGGCGTCGGTCAGCGCCGCTTCCTCCGGCCGGGTCACAAGGACGCAGGCGTCGGCGACGAGCAGCGGGACGCCGGCGTCGCTCCGCAGCCCCGCCGGGCAGTCCACGACGACCCGGCCGTAGGTCGCGGCGGCGTCCCGGAGCGCACCCTCCAGCGCCGTCGAGTCGGCGTGACGGGCGCCGGCCAGCGACCGGCCACAGGGGAGTATCGAGACGTGCTCGTCCTCCCGGACGGCTTCGACCGGGTGAGCACGGCCGGCGAGTACGTCGTGGAGGTCCGGGCCCCGGGGGTCGGGCAGGTCCGCCATCCCGAGGTCGGCGTCGACGACCACGGCGTCGAGTTGGGCGCCGAGGTTCAGGGCCACGGTCGACTTGCCGACGCCACCCTTGCCGCCGGTGACGGCCAGGATCACGTCACCCGCTCCAGCGTCTCGACGGGTATCTCGACCGCTGCGACTCGCTCTGCCAGGCGGCCGCTCCGCTCGGCGTGGATCGCGAGTCGCGTCCGGTCGGCGGCCAGTTGCTCGGCCAGCGCCCTGACGGCGTCGATGCCGCCCGCCTCGCGGACCGCCGCCGTCGCCTCGTCGACCGTCGAAACCGACGCGAGCCGCTCTGCCCGCTCGATGCGGTCGGCCGTCGCCTCGAACGACGGCACACCGTCGTGGTCGGCGGTTTCGACCTCGCGGTCGGTGGATTCCGGGGCGACGGACTCGGTCGGCCCGGGGACGGCGTCGCGGGGCGGGCTGGCGTCCCCGAGCGTCCGGACCAGCTCTCTGGGCGTCGGATCGGACGGCTCAGCGTCGGCAGTCGACGGTTCGGAGTCGGCCACCCCGGCGGGTTCGTCTCCCGTCTCGGCCGGGGTGGCGTAGCCCAGCACCACCGGGTCGTCCGGCCCTACGGTGCCCGTCCAGCCGGCGTCGTCCCAGCCCGATTCGGGGACGCCCTGGCGGCGCGGCGGCCAGACGGGGCCGTCGTGGGCGATCTCGACCCGTACGTCCTCGGTGACGTCGCTCGTCAGGTACAGTTCGACGAGACTGACGCCGTCGCGTCGCTCACAGTCGCAGTCGAGGCGAGCCATACCGCGTCTGGTGCGCGATCGGATTTAAGGTGAGCAACGCAGGACCGGCGACCCGAGCCACTGGGCCGCCGCGTTGGCGGTCTCGAACCGCTCGCTGGCCAGGACGACCGGCGCGTCGAGGCGTGCGACCCGGGCGACCGCCAGGGCCATCGCGTCCGGCGGTGCCGCGAAGGCGTCGTCGGGGGCTTCGACGCCCGGAACGGCCGCCAGTGCCGCCTCGTATGCCGGCCGGAGGCGCTCGACGAGGGTCGCGCGGACCTCGCGTTCGAGGTTTCCGACCTCGTCTTCGAGGCGTAGCCGGTCTTCGAGCCGGTCCCGGGCCTCGCGGGCCGTCGACCGCACTCGTTCCTGGCGCTCCCGGGCGGCCGCCGCCTCGGTTTCGACCTCCGAGAGTGCGCCGACGGCCGCCGCAAGGTCGTCGGCTGCGTCGCCGGGGTTGGCTCCCGCCTCGCGGCGAGCCTGGAGCCGACCGCGAGCCGCAGCGACCCGTTCGCGGAGGCGGTCCGTCTCGGCCGCCGTCGCCGCCACGTCCTGTCGGGCGTCGGCAGTCGTGGGTGTCTCGACGGCCAGGGCCGCGAGCGCCGCCTGGCGTTCGGCAAGCGCGTCGTCGACAGGCGTTCCGAGCCCCCTGGCGCGACCCGCCTCGGCCAGTGCGGTCCGTGGACGCAGCCACATATCGGGCTCGATGCAGCCGACCCGCTCGTGGACAGGGTGGGGCCGCTTGCAGGTCACGGCGACGGCACGGTCTCCCTCGGAGGCTTCTCCCTGGCGAATTGCCGTGGCGAGCGTCGCCGGCGAAACCGCTCCCTGTAGGTCGACGGCTCGGCCCCGGTAGACCGTCTCGTCGACGCGACAGATCACAGTTCGGCGTCCTTCATGGCGTCCTGGCTTGGGTGGTCGGTCCCGGCGGCGAACCGGGCGTAGGGCGTCGCCGTCTCCTCCCGGTTCTCGTAGGCGGCGGCCGCCGCTCGAACCTCCTCGCCGACGGTCTCGAACTCGTTGAACGGCCGGGTCCGCTCGACCTGGACCTCCGGTCCGTGGCGCTCGCGGAGTCGGATGGCCTGGAAGGCGCCGAACTCCGTCTCTTCGAGCAGTGCTGCCCGGCCGAACCGGCGGACGACGCAGTCCTCGTGGCGACGACAGACGTTCCGCAGGCTTCCCCGGGCGGCCTGCGAGTAGGCGATGAGTAGCAGCATCTCTCCCCCGGCGGGAAGTGCACCCCCGATCTACCTTAAATCTGCCTGAACTTCGTCGAAAATTGGTCAGCGCGTCACGTCCTCGCCGTCGAGCAAGAGCGTGTACCGGTCGCTGTCCACTGTTGCACTGAACTCCGAGACCGCGCCGTAGACCTGGTAGGAGTCGCCGTAGCCGCTACCGGTGACGCCCGAGACCCGGTAGCCGGTGGCCGTCTCCGTGATCTCGTCGTTGGTCTCCTCTGCGGCGTTGCGACCAGCGTCGGTGACCCGCTCGACCGGGCCGTCGACGGCGAATTCGTAGGCAAACCGTGGCGCGTCCTCGCCGGCGACCACCTCGAACAAGCGGGCCGTCCCGCCGCCGAGCAGGTCTTCGGTCACGTCGTCGCCGTCGTAGACCAGCGTCAGGTGGGCCTGACTGGCGTCGGTCCGGAACTCTACGACTTCGCCGGCGACGTCGTAGGTGTCGCCGTAGCCGCTGCCGGCGACGCCCGAGACGACGTAGGTGCCGTTGTGGGCAGCGATTTCGTCGTTGGTCGCTTCGGCGGCGTCCTGACCGGCGGTCGTAACCCTGGTGACTTCTCCCGACGCCGTGAATTCGTAGGAAAACCGCGGTGCGTCGGCGCTCGACCGGACGACGAACCTTGACGTTCCCTCGAGGTACTCGTCGGTGACGTCCTCGCCGTCCAGGAGCAGGCGGAGGTGGTCGCCGGACGCGTCGGTGCTGAACGAGCATATCTCCCCGGCGACGGTGTAGGTGTCGCCGTAGCCACTCCCCGTCACGCCCGAGACGGTGTAGGTGTCGCCGTCCTCGGCGATGGCGTCGTTGGTCGAGTCGGCGCTATCCCGGCCGGCGTCGGTGACCCGCTCGACCGGCCCGTCGGCGGTGAATTCGTAGGAAAGCCGGGGAGCGTCGTCGTGGGCGACGACCGCGAACCGGCTGACGCCCATCCGCAGCCGAGTCGACACGGCGTCGCCGGCCGAATCTTCCCCCTCCTCTCCGTCCTCCCCCTCGTCCTTCTCCTCGGTAGCCGTCCAGCCCGCCGCGACGAAGGTGTCCTCACAGAACGGCGCGATCCCGCCGTAGGCGACGGCGTTCGGCGACCGGTACGTCTCCTGCAGTTCGCCGTCTCCGTCGACGCGAGCGACCCACCCGGCGCCGTCCCGGGCTCCGGCGACGACGTACCCCGACGTCCGTGCCGGCGTGACCGCGAGACACTGGCTCGACGCACCGAGCAGCCGGCTCCAGCGCCGCTCGCCCCGTTCGTCGACCGAGAGCAGCCACCCCTGGCCCTGGGGAAGCGGGTGGTAGTGGCGCCGACGCCAGCTCTCGCCGCCGTAGCTCGTCCCCACGAAGAGGTAGCCCCCATCGGGCGTCCGGACGCCGTCGGCGAGGACGTTCTTTCCGGCCCGGGGTCGGTAGGTCCGTTCGAAATCGACCGCTCCATCGGCGTCCACGCCGACGAGCCAGCCGGCCGTCGCCCCGCCGCCGTCACCGGGCGAGCCCTCGCCGGCGAGGAGCCATCCCTCCTCCCGCGGGAGGACGGCCCGAAATTCGTCGTGGCCCGCAGCCACGTCGCCGGCGGCGTAGCGGTCGTGCCAGCGAAGGGCGCCGTCTTCGGACAGCGCGACGAGCCAGCCGTCGCTTCCGGCGTCGTCGATGGCCGAGCCGCCGCCGGTCCGCCCGGCGAGCAAGTAGCCGTCGGCGGTGCGGGCCACCCCGGCCAGGGTGTCGTTGAAGGAATTGCCCGTGTCGGCCTCGCCGGCCGACCAGCGCCACACCCGTTCCCCCTGGTCGTCGACGGCCTGGACCCAGCCCGTCTCGGCGTCCGGGCCGGCGTTGTAGCCGATGCCAACGAGCACGTACCCCTCGTCAGTCCGGGGAATCGCGGTCCAGATCCAGTCCTCCTGTACTTCCGCTGGCGAGCCGAGCGGGCTGGCGTAGGTTCGTTCCCAGGCGGTGGAACCGTCGGAAGCCAGCGCCAGGGCGTATCCCTCGGGGATCGTCTCCGTGGCCGAGGGTTCATCTATCGCCCTGGACTGGCGGGTACCGACCAGCAGGACGCCGCCGTCGGCCGCCGCCGTCGCCCCGTAGAAGGCGTCCCGTCCGCCGGAATCGACGCTGCTGCCGCCGCTGCTGGTGAGACCCGAGGCCGGCCACGCCAGTCCACAGAGGGCGACCAGGGGTGCTGCCCGGAGGAGCGTCCGTCGTGGTGTCGCCATGCTGGCCCACGGCCACGAAACCGAGCGGCTTTGTTACAGACACCCAATGGACTGTTCCGGCGCGAGGGCGTCGCTGTGTCGGGTCTGGTGGGGGCTGGTGGCGAGAATAAGCCGAGCATAGCACCGGCGGCCGGCACCGGTCAGTCGACGCTTACTGGATGACGTCACGGGTCCGGACCGTCGTCTCCTCGCCGACGTCGACGCTGGCGTCGAACAGCGACGTGATGCCGGCGATGGCCTGGTCGTCGTGGGCGCCGGGGTCGACGTGGAAGTGTGCTCGGGCGTCGGCGGCCTGCAACTGGCCGGTGATGGCGTGGAGGAACTCGTAGGCCGTCTCGAAGTCCACGTACTGGAGCATCGACGTGAGCGAGTCGAAACAGACCACGATCGGCGGCTCCCACGACGAGAGGAACTGCCCGATTTCGATGCCCAGTCCCGTGAGGTCGCTCGGCGAGGAGACGGTGGCGGTCTCGACGGCCGGGTCGTCGACGTTGGCGGTCGCGTCGCCCACCGTCACGACGCCCACGCTGGCCGTCTCGACGTCCGCGACCTGGTCGACGCAGGTCGACCCCTGCCGGGTGAACGTCACGAACAGCACGTTCGGCTCGTCGACGCCGCCGGTCAACAGGTCACTGCAGACGTCGCGGCTCCCACCCATCGACGACGTCTGCAGCAGTATCGTCCGCGCCCCCTCGAGTTCGTCGGTAACAGTCATCGGTCCCCTTCGTCCGACTATCTTGGGAATTGGGGCATAAACCGCTTTGTGTTCGTGTCAACCAGGCCAGGTCGGCCGGGACCCAGTCGCCTCACTCCAGGGGCTCGACGTCGAACTGCACCGCCCCCTCGAGGCGCTCGTCGACCCGGTCGCGAGCCTCGGCCCGGCTACTTGCCAGGATGACCAGGCCCTCGGCCGCCGGGTCGCCGGTCGCCCGGTAGGCCTGCCGGTCGTCGAACTCTGTGGCGTACGTCCGGAGAACCCCCCGGACCTCGCGTTCGAGTTCGGGCAGCGAGGATTCGCCGTCCTCGAAGGCGGCGAGTGCGTCCTCGACGTTGCGGAGGGCGGAGATTCGGTCCATCTACGTCGTCCTGAGGTGGTCGGTCCGGGGCTCGTACACCTCGCCCTTCTGTTTGAGCTGTTCGATCTCGTGTTCTGCCTTCGAGGCCTCCATGCCGACCTCCTCGGCCCGCTCGATGACCACGTCGACCGGTGCACCCTCGTCGTACTCCTCTTCGATGTCGGTGATGAGCGCCTTGATGTTCTTTATGCGATCTCGCTGGCTCTTCGAGGTGCCCGTCTCGACGACGTCGGCGTCGAACTCGCCCGTCTCGGGGTCCATGCCGATGTCCTTCAGGCAGTAGTGGGCGATGTCGGTGGCCCGCTCGGCGTCCTCGACCTCGACGGTGTCCGAGAGCCGGACTCTGGCACTCGCCTCGGCCAGCCTGACGAGGGCTTCGAGCTTCCGGGCCGTGACCGGCACCGGGGCGTCCTCGTCGGAGCCACGGGACCGCAGGTCCACGTAGAAGTCCCGAATCTCCCGCTTTGCCTCCTCGGTCATCGTCGGGAAGCAGTTGCGCCGCGAGTAGGCGATGTACTTCCGCAGGAGGTCCGGGTCGATGGTCGGCGCGACGGTGTCGGTCACGGAGTCGACCTCCTCGGCAGTGTGGTTCGACGCCGTGATCTCCGTTCTGTGAGTATTGAGTTCGCCGGCGTAGTTGGTCTGGATGATGTGCTCTGCGAGCTCGG
>CAZGAX010000081.1:0-17132 GCA_964523745.1 uncultured Halobacteriales archaeon
GCGAGGTAGTGCTGGGCCATGTCGTCGATGCCCTTCTGGCAGAAGACGACGTCGGCGCCGACCTCCTTCAGCTGGTCGACCATCTCCTTGAGCTGGGCTTCCTCCTGGTCGAGGAACTCCTGGAGCTGGTCGGGGTCGGTGACGTTGACTTCGGTGTCCAGCTCGGTCTCGGGGACTTCGATCGCCGTGTCCAGCAGGGCGATGTCGGCGTCCTCCTTGAGCTGGGGCATGTTGTTGTGGACGCGCTCCTTGTCGATGATGACGCCCTCGACGAGCTGGGACTCGTCGATGGAGCCGCCGACGACCGTCTCGACCTTGACGTTGTCCGTGTCGACGCCCTCCTCGTCGGCGACGGACTGGACGGCCGAGACGACGAGTTCGGCCAGGTGGTCCTTGGCGCTCTCGGCGCCCTTGCCGGTCATGGCCGTCGCGGCGACGTCCTCGAGAACCTCGGTGTCCTCGGCGGAGACGTCGATGGCCTTCTCCTCGAGGATCTCCTTGGCTTCCTCTGCGGCCTGGCGGTAGCCCTGGGCCAGGATGGTGGCGTGGATGTCCTGGTCCAGCAGGTCCTCGGCCTTCTGGAGCAGTTCACCCGCGATGACGACCGCCGTCGTCGTGCCGTCGCCCACTTCGTCCTCCTGGGTCTGGGCGACCTCGACGATCATGTTGGCGGCGGGGTGCTCGATGTCCATCTCGTCGAGGATGGTGACGCCGTCGTTCGTGACGACGACGCTGCCCGAGTTGTCGACGAGCATCTTGTCCATCCCCTTCGGGCCGAGTGTGGTGCGAACGGACTCGGCCACGGCCTTGCCGGCCGTGATGTTCATGGACTGTGCGTCCTTGCCCGAGGTCCGCTGGGACTCCTCGGAGAGTACGATCATGGGTTGGTTGCCCATCTGCTGAGCCATAGTCATCGAAGGATTGAATGTGATTCTATATAAATGCACCGGTAGCGGTCGAATCGTCGCCGTACTGCACCACCCCGTCGTCGGGTCCGTGCGAAGAGCACCGCCGCCCTTATACGTATGTTATTCACTGACGAAGCTCGTCCGGCACTCGACGGCGGACGAAAGAGACAGTTCGACGCAGAAACGCGATGCGGATTTACTCGTTGTCGGTTCGGTCGGCCGGGCCGTCCGAGTCGTCTTCACCGAGCATTGCAAGGTCGCCCTCGATGGCGGCGTCGTCGGTCAGGCTGACCGCGTCACCGTCCCAGGTGACGTAGCCGGCCTCGACGAGTTTCGGTAGGTGGACGTGAACGAGCGCGATGGCCGCCGTTTCGCGCTGGTCTTCGGTCAGGTCTTCGGAGTCGGCCCCGGCAATGGCGGCGGCTAGAGCTCCGTCGAGCACCGTCAGCGGCGTAGCTTCGGGCAAGTCGGCCAGGTACCGGAGGATGAACCGACGGACGGGACTCGCGAGGACCGCGTGCAACGTGTTGGCGGGATCGTCGACGTCGTCGATTTTCCTCGGTGGGTTTGCGTCAGGTGTGGTGCCGTGCAGGCTCACCATACTTCGGTGAGGCGGCGCGAAGGGATACCGGCCACTCCTTACCTCTCACCCTCTTTATGGTGGCGCCGACGGCGGGGGCTGGTGACCCAGGGCGATCTCGAGGACTTTTCTGGTTCCGCGACGGAGCCGCTCGGACATCGCCTGCTCGGAGATGTCGACCTCCTCGGCGAGGTCCGTAAGCGTCACGCCGCGTGGGACGTGGAAGTAGTCGCTTTCCAGGGCTGCCACGAGCGCCTCCCGCTGGGGGGCAGTCAGGCCGAAGGTGCTCTCGCCGGCTCGCGGGTCGGCGACGGTGTAGACCCGCCGGAGGCTACTGTCGATGTCGTGGATGGTACAGTACCGGTGGAAGGCCGCCAGGTCGGTGTGGTTCTCGAACCGGACCCGGAACGTCCAGGCCGAGTCACCGTGTGCCTCGACGATCGTCCCGCCGGTCTTTGCCATCCCGGCGACGACCCGTTCGACGTCGCTCTCCCACTCGATGCGGTACAGTGCGCTGTCGTTCAGCCTGTCGAGTTCGGTGATCTCCGCTACCTCCGGCGTCTCTGCCAGGTCGCTCGCGAAGGAGTCGATGCCGGTCCCGTACACCCAGACGTAGGGCATGACCCGCTCTCCGACCGGGACGACCCGCTCGAGCTGGAAGGTGAGCGTCGGATACTCCGCCAGGAGGCGACCCAGCAGGAGTTCGTCACTCTCGAGCGTGAACTCTGCCTCGAGACTCATACCTAGCGTAGGACACGAAATCTCATCAGTATATTTTCCACCTGGTCGGCCGTATCCCGGTCTCGTATTCCGGATACCTGCACCGGTTCGGTGGCACCGGAGAATTTCTCCGGGCGGAAGTCGGACTTACGACGTCACGGTCGCGACGGCCCTGACCGGACTGCCGTCGCCGTCGGCGATGGCCAGCGGGTAGGCCGCCAGTTCGAACCGCTCGGGAAGGCGACCCAGTCCCCTGAGGTTCTCGACTATCAGTCGGTCGGCACCACACAGCGCCTCGTGGGCCGGAAAGTCGGTGGGCTCGTCGTCCCCCTCTCGGCCGGGCTCGGCACTCGGTACCGGGTCCGGGCTGAAGGCGTCGAGGCCGACGTGGAAGCCGTGCTCGGCACACCACCGCGCGAGGGCCGGGCCGAGGTAGGGGCTGTCCCGGTACCGGTCGCTCCCCCAGTGGTCGCTCCAGCCGGTCCGGAAGACGAGCATGGGATTCTCGCCGTCGGATTCGCCCACCGGGTCCTCTCGAAGCCCATCGGGGAGGGCATCCACGGTAAGCCGCTGACGCTCCTCGCAGGGCGTACAGTCGACGAGGCGGGCAGAAAACCGGAAGTCACCGACTGCAACGTCAGACAGCGTCGGACCGTCGGCGACCATGTGGCTCGGGGCGTCGACGTGGGTGCCGACGTGCGACGGAATATCGAGACGCCGCGTGCACGCGCCGTCTCCGGGGACGGTGCTGACCACCTCGACGGACACCGGGTCGTCGCTCGGATAGACGGGCATCCCGGTTTCGAGGGACTGAGAGCAGTCGAAGCTGGGCATACCTCCCACCTCGGAGCCCAGCGCGAAAAGCGACGGGATGGAGGGCCGCCACGAGAGCATCGTTCACGTTTAAACGGCGGTTAGTACCCACGAAGGTACCATCTGCGTTCAGGGTACTGAAAATTCCCAACCCTCTAGCCGTTGCAGCCGAAACGAAGCAAGAAGATTCAAGTTATAGGCGGATATGTAAATTTTGTAGACCACGGTAAAAATATATGCTCGACGTGACAAGCGAGGACATTACGGACGGCCCGCTTCCCCGTGCCCTCCTGCTGTTGGCAGTTCCGCTGGTGGCCCAGAACTTCGCGCTCGTTGCCCAGCAAGTGGTCGACCTCTTCTGGGTTGGGCGTCTGGGGAGCGACGCCGTCGCGGCCGTCGGACTCGCGACGGTCGTCGTCGGTCTGGTGGTGGTCCCGATCCTCGCGGTCACAATCGGCAGCCAGGTGTTGACCTCCCAGCGAGTCGGCGCCGACTCCATCCACGCCGCGCGACGGGTGCCGTTCAACGCCGCCGGGATGGCGGTCCTGGTCGCCATCGTCCTCGGTACCGGCCTCGTCTTCTTCTCGCCGACCGTCATCGGACTGTTCGACACATCCGACGAGGTGGCCAGGATGGCCGTCGCCTACCTGACGGCGTACTCCCTCGCGCTCGTGGCGACGGCAGCCAGCGACGCGCTGGAGAGCGGCTTCACCGGCTGGGGCGACTCCCGGGCGGCCTTCATCGTCAACGTCACCGCCATCGTCGTCAACCTCGCCCTCGACCCGTTTCTCATCCTCGGGCTCTGGGTCTTCCCCCGGTGGGAAGTCTTCGGGGCGGCCATCGCGACGGCCGTCGGCTACGCGGTGGGGGCACTCGTCGCCATCCTGCTGGCCTACCGGGGTCGCCAGCAGTTCAAGCTCACGAGAGACGCGTTCAGCTTCGACCTGGACACTGTCACCGGCATCGTCGCCGTCGGGTGGCCCATCGCCGGCCAGAACGCCGCCAGGCACGTCGCCCGACTCGTGATGATCGGCGTCGTCGCGGCGGTCGCCAGCGACCCCGGCCTCGCGGCCTACCACATCGGCGCCCAGGTCGCCACCATCGCGTTCGTCCCGGCCCAGGGACTGGGCCAGGCCGCGACGAGCATCGTCGGCCAGAACCTCGGCGCCGAGTATCCCGGTCGGGCGAGGCGGACCACCTGGCTCGCCGTCGGCGTCGCGGCCGTCGGCCTCTCGGTCTTCGCCGCCGTACAGTGGGCCGTCCCGACGACGGTCGCTCACGTCTTCGTCCCCGAGCTATCTGGCCAGGCCCTGGAGTTCACCGTGCTCTACCTCCAGATCCTCGCCTACAGCTACTGGGCGCTGGGTACCATCTACACCGTCGAGGCGGGGTTCAACGGTGCCAGTCGGACGAACGTCAGCATGATTTCGACGCTGCTACAGTACTGGGCGGTGCGCCTGCCCGTCGCCGTCGGCGGCGCCTTCCTGCTGAACGTCGGCCTCCCGGCGGTGTTCTGGGGCGTGACGCTCTCGAACGTCGCCGCGGCCCTGTGGCTGATGGCGTACTACCGCTTCTCGACCGGCCGGGGGATGCTCCGCCGGGCCGCAACCGAGGCTGCGGAGGCCAGCGACGCCACCGAAGGCACCGCCACTGACTGATCCTGCCTCGACGGGGCCAGATTGCCGGTCCGTCGTCCGGTCGGTACCGCCGCCTCCCTTCACTTTCGCTCCGCTATAGTAACCCCTTTTGCCGGCGACGCCGGCCACTCCGACGTGGCAATTCGCGCCGAGCGAGAGCGTCCCGTCGCCGACGTCCTCCCGGAGTTTGCGGACGCCTTCCCTTTCGAGCAGTTCAACGGGATGCAGTCGGCGACGCTGGACGCACTCATCGAAACGGACGAGAACGTGGTGGTGAGCGCGCCGACCGCCAGCGGCAAGACGGCCGTCGCCGAGGTGGCGATCTGCGAAACCTTGCGGGAGGGCGGTACCGCCCTCTTCCTGGCTCCGCTCCGGGCTCTCACGAACGAGAAGGAACGCGAGTGGGAACGGTTCGAGGACCTGGGCTATTCTGTCTACGTCGTCACCGGCGAGCGCGACCTGAACCCCCGCCGGGCCGAACGGGCCGACGTCCTCGTGATGACGCCCGAGAAGGCCGACTCGGCCACGCGGAAACACGATTCGCGCCGGTACTCGTTCGTCACCGACGTGGACTGCGTCGTCATCGACGAGGTGCACCTCCTCGACAGCGACCGCCGGGGCAGCGTTCTCGAGGTGACCATCGCCCGCTTCCGCCGGCTGTGTGACCCACGGATCGTCGCGCTGTCTGCGACGATGCAGAACGTCGAGGACGTCGCCGACTGGCTCGACGCCCCCGACGAGACGACCTTCTCCTTCGGCCAGGAGGCGCGTCCGGTCCCCCTCGAGGCCGACGTCAAGACCTACAGCCACGGCGAGAACGCCTTCGCCGACAAGTACCGCCGGCTGTATCGGACACTCGACCTGGCAGAGCCCCACGTCCGGGACGGCGGCCAGGTGCTGGTCTTCGTCTCCTCGCGCCAGGACACCGTCCAGGCCGCCAAGAAGACCCGGGACGAACTCACAGAGCGGGACGTCCCGGTCGGCGCCCGGGGCGACTACGACCTCCACACCGACGCCCAGGACCTCTCGGACGACACGCTCCGCCAGTCGATCATGGACGGCGTGGCCTTCCATCACGCCGGGCTCGCGACCGGCGACAAGAACCTCGTCGAGGAGTGGTTCCGCGAGGGTCACGTCGACATCCTCTTTTCGACCTCGACGCTGGCCTGGGGAGTCAATTTGCCCGCCCGCTGTGTCGTCATCCGGGACACGAAGATCCACGACCCCCTGGAGGGCGAGGTGGACATGAGCCCGCTCGACGTCCTCCAGATGCTGGGGCGGGCGGGCCGGCCGGGCTACGACGACCGGGGCTACGCCTGGGTGGTCTGTGACCGCTCGGACGCCGACCGGTACCGCCGACTCCTCAAGGAGGGCAAGCCCATCGAATCCCGCCTCGCGGAGGACCTCGACGCCCACCTCAACGCCGAGATCGCCCTCGGGACGGTCGAAACGCTGGGTGACGCGATGGACTGGCTGGAGACGACGTTCTACTTCGTCAGGGCCCGCTCGGAGTCGGGCGGCGACTACGTCTCCGGCGACGCACTCAGAGAGAGCGTCCGTGAAACGGTCGAGGACCTGGTCGACTCGGGATTCGTTTCCCGGGACGGCGACGCCATCGAGCCGACGCCGCTCGGGCGGCTGGCGTCGAAGTTCTACCTCCGGCTGGACACCGCCCGCCGGTTTGCCGACGTGGCCGAGCGCGACCGGATCGACGACGGGACGGTCCTCGAGGCGGTTGCCGGTGCTGCCGAGTTCGACAGCGTCAGTGCCAGGTCCGACGAGGGCGACGCCGTCGAGGCGGTGCTGGGCGAGCGAGCGACCCACCTCGACCCCGGTCCCCGCAAAGTGCTGGCCATCCTCCGGGCGGGAATGAGCGGGACGACGCCCGGCGCGCTGAAGAGCGACGCCTGGGTCATTCGCCAGAACGCCCGTCGACTGCTCTCGGCACTGCGCGCCATCTGCGACCGGTTCGCCGGGGCGAGCGCGGCCAATCGCGTCCGGCGGGTCGCGGCCCGGGTCGAGTCCGGTCTCAGCGCCGACGCCGTGGGGCTGACCGCCATCGACGGCGTCGGGGCGTCCAGAGCCCGAACCCTGGCTGCGGCCGGCATCGAGTCACCCGCCGACGTTCTCGACGCCGGACCGGCCGGACTCGCGGCGGCCGGCGTCTCCGAGAGCGTCGCCGAACGCGTCGTCGACAACGCCCGTTCCCTCCCGGTCGTCGAGGTCGACTGGGGCGACTTCCCCGTGGAAATAACCCATGGCGAGAACGACCTGTGCGAGGTCAGCGTCCGGTCGACGGCCGGCAGCGCCCGGGCCGGCGTTCGCGTCACGGTCAACGGCATCGAGATGTCGAGCACGGCGAGCTACCTGGGCGAGGAGACTGTCCCGGTGGGGGTGTTCGGCGGCGACGCGGCCGAACTGACCTTCCGCGTCGAGGTGGCCTTTCCGGAACTCGCGCTGGCGCCGGTCACCGACGAACGGGTCGTGACTGTGACCGGTCGCTGAAACGCACGCAAAAAACGCCATAAAGATTCTAAACGTTTCTAGAGCTTTCGTAAAACGTCGGGCCGGTCGGCGTATGGACCAACATACGCAGTGAAACCTGGCGAAAACGAGCCGAAATCGAACTAGCCGTCGACCCGTTATATGCAATCTCCCGTTCATGGTGGAAGTGAGGAGTCCCACCATGTCCAGCGCGTCCCCGTTCCGCTCCGACTCCGCTGCCAGCACCCAGCAGCGGTTGGTCGAACAGCCCCTCCGAGGAGCCGCCACGGCGTGTCGCTTCGCCGGCTTTTGGGCGGCCGTCGTCTTACCGTTCGTGCTGTTGAGTCTCGTCGCCACCGGGCTCGCAGCCGACCATCCGACGGTCGCCGGCAGCCTCCTCGTCGGGAACGTCGTCGGGCTCGCGCTCGGCCGGAACTACAACCGCTGAGGCACTCGGTGGGATCCTCCTCCACACCGGTTGCCATCCAACGTCTCCGAGTCACCCCGGTCACGCCCCCGCGTGACCGCTTTCCTGCAATCTTCTGTTCCACCCGTTCTACGAACCTTCAAGTACGATACCGGGACCAGTCCCGGCTATGCCCGCCCGAACTCACGTCATCGCCGGTCGGTGTACGACCCGTTTCGACGACCACGGCCACGCCAGCGGTCAGCGAGACGCGACCCGCGAGCAGCGCGGCGACGTCGTCGTAGTCTGCAAGCCCGACGACACCGTCCTCGTCCACGACGCCCGGGGCTACCAGCCGGTCGCCTGGCTGACGCGCGCCGACGGCCTCGCCGTCGAGGATGACTCTATCGTCGCCTGGGAGGGCGACCAGCGTCTCGAAGTGACGGTGCACGACCGCTACGGCGGCGGCCACTACCCGACGGGAGCTGCCGGCGCCCCCGTCGGGGACTGTCCCGAGTGCGAATCGACTCTCCTGCGGGCCGGCAGTGCCGTCACGTGCCCCGACTGTGCCGCCCGCTACGGCATTCCCTCGGACGCTGCGGTGCTGTCCGACGCGTGCGAGGACTGTGGTCTGCCGACCATCCGGGTCGAACGCGGCAAAGTACTCGACGTCTGCGTCGACCGCCACTGCGAGTCGCTGGACGAGCGAGTGGCCGAAGCCTTCGACCGCGAGTGGACCTGTCCGGACTGCGGCGACGACCTCCGGGTCCTGTCCCAGCGCGGCCTGCTTCTGGGGTGTGCCTCGTATCCGGCCTGCGACGCCAGCTTCTCGTTCCCGGCCGGTGTCGTCGACGGTACCTGTGGCTGTGGGCTGCCGGTATTCGCGACGAACTCTGGCCGTCGGTGTCTGGACACGACATGCTCGGAGGGCTGATTCGGGACGGGAACCGGGCCGGGCCCGACCTCGATACGGGCGCCGTCTCAAGTCAGCCGGTCCCGCAGATAGGCTTCGAGGTCGGCCGGCGAGCCCGCGAGGAAATCCGCTCCTTCGAGGTCGTTGGCCGGCTCCTCCCCGTGACGGAAGCCGACGACGGTCATGCCGGCGCGACCGGCCGATTCGACGCCGTGGGCCGAGTCCTCGACGGCGATGGCGTCTGCCGGCGAGACGCCGAGACGCCCGGCAGCATGCTCGAAGACGTCCGGGGCCGGCTTGCCAGCCCCGTCGAACTCGTCGCCGCTGACGACGGTGTCGAACTCCAGGCCGAACCGGTCGACCACGGTCTGGATCCACGAGACCGGCGAGGAGGAGACCAGCGCCACGGCGACGCCGGCGTCCCGGAGGTCCGCGATCAGGTCCACGACGCCGGGTAGGACGGCGACCTGCTCGCCGTAGATGGTCTCGGCGGCCGCGTCGTACCAGTCGACGAAGGCCTGCTTGGTCCAGGCTGTCTCGTAGTTCCGGTCGAGGTAGTCGTAGATGTCCTTGTAGTTCATCCCGGTCGTTTCGGCCGGGCTGACGTTCTCGTCGGGGACGACCTGGGGGAGGAGTTCCTCGCGTTCCCGCTCGACCCAGTAGTCCTCGGAGTCGACGAGGACGCCGTCCATGTCGAAACAGACCGCTTGCACGATTCGTGATCTCTCGCGGTCGCCGGATGAGGGTATCGGTTACGCGAGGTTCGTGGTTTGCGGTTCGACTCTCCGGGCTGCCTCGCAAAGAACAGCTGAAAGTCCCCGGTCGTTCACGGCGCTACGCGCCGTTAGCTCGCGAGAGCTCCGCTCTCGCGTCGCTTGCTACGTCCGGGACCAGTCGAGCGACCGGCCCCTTTCAGGCAGTTTCTCTTGCAATGTCCGGATGCCGCTACTCCGTCGGCTCACCCGATCGCAGAGGCTTTGCACCACGACACACCCTTGTCGTGTATGGAAGCGACCTACGACGGGGACGTGGTCAGGGCCGGCCCCGAGGCCCGGGAGCGGTTCTACGACAGCCGGGGCTACGGCCGCCCTGTCGGCGGCGACCTCGAACTCGACCCCGTCGAGGCCGCCCACCTCCTCTTCCGGGGCGACCTCGACGCCGTCGTCGACGGCCGCCCGGACGCCGGAGACCATCCCAACGACGCCGACCGCCTCGACTTCCAGGCCTTCCTCGCCTCCACCGCCGTCTCCGAAGTCGCCTTCCTCGTCTACAAGAACCTGCGGGACCGGGGTTTTTACCTCTCGCCGGCCCGGAAGGGTTGGGTCGACGCGCCTTCCGGGTCGGGCGAGGACGCCCCGGCAGACTTCGTCGTGTATCCCCGGGGCCAGGGGCCCTGGGACGACGCGGTGGCCTACCGCGTTGCCGTGGTCAGCGAGCGGGCCGACGTCCCCGCCGGCCTGCTGGTCGACCTCGCCGGGTCCGACGCGGCCGGGGTCGACTCGGACGAGTCCGATTCGGAGGAGGCCGACGCTGACGACGCTGGCACCGGCGTCCTCGCGGTGGTCGACGAGGAGAGCGAACTCACCTACTTCGAACTCGGTCGGCCCACCGTTTCGGGTTCGACCTTCCACGAGATTCCCGCCACCAGCGGCGACCTGCTGGCCGACCGCGTCATCGTCGCCGAGGCACCCGACGCCCTCCACGACCGGGCGTTCTACGGCCAGCCGCTGGCCGATGGGGACACCTCCCTCCAGCTGTCGCTGGTCGAAGCGGCCTACCTGGCCGGGACGGGCGACCTCTCGGTCCCGGGCGGCCAGGATGCCGTCGTCGAGCGGGGTCGAGAAGTCGAGGGCGACCGGTTCGACCGCCGGTTGCGGGCCTACAGCGCCCTCCGGACGGCGGGGCTGGTACCGAAAACGGGCTTCAAATTCGGCGCGGACTTTCGGACGTACGCCGACGTCGAAAGCGTCGACGACCTGGGCCACTCCGAGCGTCTCGTGCGGGTACTCCCGGGAGACCACGTCTTTGCGCCCCGGGACCTGGCGCTGGACGTCCGGCTTGCCCACGGCGTCCGCAAGCAGATGGTGTTCGCACTCACCGATGCAAGCGACGGCATCGACTGGCTCTCGGTCGAGCGCCTGACGCCCTAAGGGTCGTCGGCACGTCGGCAGAGTGCGGTGTAGGCAGCGCCAGCGGCGTACGTCTCGACGACCGCACACTCGGCAAACGTTGCTTCCAGGGCGCCGAGGACGTCTCCGTTGGGATTCCAGTTGGCGAACCACCTGAAGAAACGCCAGAGCAGCGGATTCACGACGCGGAGGGCGCCCGACGGGATCGGCCGAAGGTCGAAGACGACGACTGGTGCTCCCGGCGCCAACGAGTCGTGGACGTTTTGGACTGCCCGCTCGACGTCGGGCATGACGCTCATCGACAGGGTGGAGATGGCCGCGTCGTAGCCCTCACCGAGGTCGGCGGTCGTCGCGTCGGCCCGTCGGACTTCCACGTTGTCCCAGCCCCATTCAGCGACCCGCTGTCTGGCGTTTTCGACCATTCCCGGGCTGTAGTCGACGGCGACGACTTCGCCCGACGGGCCGACGTCGTTCCGCAGGCGTTCGAGGTTGACGCCTGGGCCACAGCCGACGTCGAGGACCCGGTCGCCCGGTTCGAGGTACAGACGGTCGATGGCCGCCTCTCGCATCGGTTCGAAGTCCGACTCGCTCGTGCCGTACCGGTCGCTCCATCGGTTCCAGACCTTCTCGCTCCGGGCGAGGTGGTCCTGGTACTGCTGGGGTGGGGTATCGGAGTCGGTGGCTTCGGGGCCGTTCGTTCCCTGCATCGTGCTCATGTCTGTTGCTTCGGGCGGTTGTCCGGTGTGACTATTCGCGATGTGGTTCGCCTGTTTATATGAGGTTAAGGTGGTATTTCAAAGGGTTTTGACGCTATCGAGTCCTCAACGGTAAGAAAGCCCTCGGCCCACTGGCTTTGGAATTCGGTTGCTGCTACTACCGCAACCACGCAGCAGGGAAAGCCCTCGGCCCGCTGGCCTCCCGCGGCTCGCTGCGCTCCTCACTCACTCCGTTCGTTCCGGTGCTTACGTCGCCGGGGTTCGGCCAGCGAGCCTCGCCCTTTCATCCACCAGGACCGCACCGCAACCGCACAGCACCGCACCACGACCCTCCCCAGCCGACTCCCTCGGTCACTCCGTTCCCTCGGTCGTCCCTCGCGTAAGGGCTCGGCCGCCTCACTACGTTCGGCGCCGAGCCAGCGCGCCAACCGCTGCTGCAACAGCCGATTCCTGGCGGTCTGCTGAGCGAGTGCAACGAGCGAAGCAGAGCCGTGGCAGACGTAGCGCCGAACGCAGTGAGGCGACCGTCTGCCGGAGGACTGAAAGGGCGAACCTCGCGTGGCGGCTGCGAGGCGCCTCCGGCGCCTCGATTGGAGACGGCGAAGCCGTCTCCCGGCCGCCACGTTTTAGGAGGCCGGCTTCGCCGGTCTCCCCGCTGGCGCCCATTTTAGTCGCTGAGCGGACCCTATCTGAGGGAACGGAGTGACCGAGGATATCCCGCTCAGCGACCGCGAGTCGGGCGGCGTGAACGGAGTGAGCGCCGCCGAATGAGCGAGCGGGGAACGGAGTGACCCGCGAGCGAGGTGAGGGCTTTCACCAACGCTGTGGCGGCGGTGCAGTCGACGGCTCACGGTCAACACCGAGCGCGGAGAGCGTCCAGAAAACCACCAGTCACCCCCATGACTACAGAAACTCACGAACGTCCGAGTACCACATGTCGTGCTCGTCGGCAGCGCCGATAGCGACCGCAATTCGGGCGGCGATGGCGTGCCAGCAGAGGTCCTCCGGGTCGTTCGGATCCAGATTGAACTCCGCGTCCTTGCAGGTGCAGCCGTCCTGCTCGACGACGTACTCGTCCTCTCGACCCACCACGACGGTAAAGTCGTTGTACTGCTTCACCCGGCCTTCCCCCACCGACTCGATCGCCCGCAGGCCGCGGTCGCCGTGGAGGTCGGTGATACGGTCGGCTAACTCGGGGGTCAGCTCCCCTGCCTCCTCCAGCGCGGCGTCCCACTCGTCCACGGCCGTCACGTCGGAGAGTTGGCGACGCCCCGACAAAACAACACCGGTGGCTCGAGCGATACCGGGCCCCACACTTCAAATACAAGGCAGGGACCAGACACCCCGTGACCTGACAAACGTCCTGGCGCGATTCGCGGGAGTCCGGTCCACCGCGCCAGGAGGGAGCCACCCACGGACCGGCTGTTCGCCACTCCGGAGCGCATGGCTTTTCGCCCCCCGGGACGAGCCTCGGGTATGCGAGTCACGGAGGGCAGCGTCGAGATCGAGGCGCCCGAACAGCCCGAGGAGGGCGCCGGCGACGTGGTCTTCTTCAACCCGGTCCAGGAGCTCAACCGGGACGTCACCGTCGCCGCCCTCCGGGCCTACAGAGAGCGCGAGCCCCGCGCCGAGAGCTATCTCGACGCCACCGCAGCCACCGGTATCCGAGGTGTTCGGGCCGCCAGCGACGGCTGGGACGTCACCTGCGC
Organism: uncultured Halobacteriales archaeon; assembly: GCA_964523745.1. GTDB lineage: Archaea > Halobacteriota > Halobacteria > Halobacteriales > Haloarculaceae > CAZGAX01. The sequence continues at coordinate 13,016 of CAZGAX010000081.1, forward strand.
CGACGTCGACCCCGACGCCGTGGCGCTGTGTGAGGACAACCTCGCCCGGAACGATCTCGAGGGAACGGTCGTCCACCGGGACGCCAACCCGCTCCTCCACGAATCTCACTTCGACGTCGTGGACCTGGACCCGTTCGGCACGCCGATACCGTTCGCCGACGCCGCCGTCCAGGGCACCCGGGACCTGCTCTGCGTGACGGCGACCGACACGGCACCGCTCTGTGGGGCCCACTTCGAGCCCGGCGTCCGGCGGTACAGTACCGTCCCGCGCAACACCGAGTACCACGCCGAGATGGGTCTTCGCGTCCTCGTCTCGGCACTGGTCCGGACGGCGGCGCGGTACGACGTCGCGGCGGTGCCCGTCCTCAGCCACGCCACCAAGCACTATGCCCGCGCCTACCTGGAATTCGAACACCGGGCCGGCGCTGCCAACGACGCCATCGACGACCTGGGGTTCGTCCACCACTGCCAGCACTGCCTTCGCCGGGAGTCGGAGTGGGGCCTGATCGCCCACCCTCCCGACTCATGTCCTAACTGCGGCGAGTCGATCCAGACGGCCGGTCCCATCTGGCTCGGGCCGACCACCGACTCGGCGTTCGCCGAGGCGACTTGGGAGGCAGTGACGGACGACATGGGGACCGGCGACGAAGCGCGAGACCTCCTGGCCACCCTCGCGGCCGAACTCGCAGAACCGACCCACTACGACCAGCACCGGCTCTGCAAGCGCTGGAACGTCTCGGCACCCTCCATGGACGAGTTCCTGGCGGCGATCGAAGCTGCCGGCTTCGAAACCTCTCGGACGCACTACGGCGGAACGACGTTCAAGACGCCGGCGGACGTCGTCGAAATTCGCCAGGCGACGATGGACGTGGACTGACGGCGGCCGGCCGCTCAGCTAGCGGAGCGACCGGCGATTCCCAGGAGCGACGCGACGAGGGCGTAGACCGGTCGAAGGAAGTAGTTGAGCATACCGGCGAGGCCGCAGAGACCGCCGAAGGCCTGGATTTCGCCGGGCGAGGCGTTCAACCCAAAGCCCAGGACGATGGCGGCGGCAACGAGCGGCCCGGTCCAGACCACTGCCAGCAGGGGACCCGGTTCGTAGAGCCAGACCCGGTCGACGGCCGCCAGGTCCTCCCTGACCGCATAGAGGCCGATGGTGATGCCCACGAGGATGGTCACCAGCCCGAGTGACCCCTCCAGACCCGCCAACGACGCCAAAATGAGGCCGACGCTCGCCACGAGTAGGGTGACCGACAGCCGCAGACTCTCCCGAGCGATGGCGTGCATGTCCCAGCAGTGTCGGCCCTGGGTCTAAGGGCTTTCGAGCGTCGTCGGGTATTTGACCCCGCCGGCCGTAAGAGCGGCGTGTCCAGCACCGGCGACACCATCGCGTTCGCTCGGACGTTCTTTGCGGAGGCCCGAGACACCCAGATCACGTTCCTGGCTGCGGCCATCGCCTACTACGCGTTCGTTTCGGTCGTGCCGCTGTTGCTGGTCGGACTGGCGGTCGCGACAGCCCTCGGTGGCGACGCCTTTGCGGCCACCGTCGTCGGCGCGGTCCAGGGCATTCTGAGCCCCGATGCCACGGACGTCCTCGACCAGGCGTTGCGCAGCTCCGAGGGCCGGGAGGGTGCCACCATCGTCGGCGTCCTCGTCCTGCTGTGGAGCGGCCTTCGGGTGTTCCGGAGCCTCGACGTCGCCTTCTCGAGCATCTACGGCTCCCGACAGACGTCGCTGGTCGAACAGGCACTCGACGGCCTCGTCGTCCTCGGAGCGATGGCGGCGGCCGTCGTTCTCACGGTCGCGATAGGTACCTGGCTCCCGCGGGTCGGCGTCCCGCTGGCCGGCATCGTCGGCACCGTCGGCGTCGCGGTGGTCCTCCCGTTGGTGTTCTACCCGCTGTACTACGTCTTTCCCGACGCACCGGTGTCGCCGCTCGAAGCCGTACCGGGTGCCGTGGTCGCCGGCGGCGGCTGGACGGTCCTGGCGGCGGCATACAGCGTCTACGCCAGCTACGCCGGCATCTTCAACCTCTACGGCGTCCTCGGCGGCGTCCTCCTGTTGCTGACCTGGTTTTACGTGGGCAGCATGCTCGTCCTGCTGGGGGCGTTGCTCAACGCCATCCTCGCCGGCCGGTTCGAAGACCGGCAACTACAACAGGACGCCCCTCCACGAGACGCCCACTAGGTATGAGCGAGGCCGACGGGCCGACCGACGAGGGGGACGCCGACGATGACGTCGACGCCACCGCCACCGTCGAGACGCGGACGGTAGACCCTGAAGACGTCGCCCAACTCCGCCGAGACCTGGAGGAATTCGAGGCGGAAATCGAGGACCGGACGGTCCACCGCGACGACCTCGAAGCCGACCTCAAACGGTACGTCCGACGCCGCCAGCGTCGGGGACACGCCAGGGGCTGGGGCCCGTACCTCGTCTTGCTCTACGGGACGGCGATGACGCTCGGCGCCTTCTTCTTCCTGAACGGCGTCTGGGCGTTTCTCGCGATGATAGTCGTCTGGCTGTCGACGCTGGGCCTGTACACGCTAATGGTCCTGGTCGGCCTGACGTTCACGGTCGTGGGACTGCCCGGACGGCTGCTCGACCGGGTCAGGCAGTTACGATGAGTCGTGGCTTCGGCGCGAGCGAGGCGATTCGCGAGGCGTTCGTCGGCCTGAATCCGCTGTTCGCGCTGGTGACCCAGCTGGGCGACGTCTGGTTTCTCGCCACGGTCGCTCTCGTCGCGTTCTGGCTCGGACCGGCGGCACCGCTGGGCGACTGGGATCGGCGGCGGGCCCTCGTCCTCGTCGGCATAGCGCTCTGTGCGTTCGCCGCGACCGGCGCGCTAAAGTCGGTCTTCACCATCCCCCGGCCGCCGGTGACGGTGGAGACGCCAGCGGGTTCGGGACTGCTCGCCCGGCTCTACGAGTCTGCGGCCACGGCTTCTGGATACGGCTTCCCGAGCGGCCACGCCATCGGGTCGACCGCGGTCTACGGCACGGCGGCGCTGCTCGTGACGCGGGGCCGTCGGCGGACGCGCCTGCTGGTGGCCGGCCTGCTCGTCGCGGTCGTGTCCGTCTCGCGGATCGCCCTCGGCGTCCACTACCTGGTCGACGTCGTTGCGGGGGTGCTCGTCGGGCTGGTCCTGGTCGGGTTTGCGAGGATCCTGGCCGAACGACCGCGGGGTCTGCTGGAACTGGCGTTGCTCCTGACGCTGGCCTGGGTCGCCGAAGTCGGGCCGGCCGGCGACCCGCTCGTCCTCCTCGGCTTCACGGCCGGACTGTGGCTGGCGTGGTGGCGCTACGGGCCGTCACTCGTCGGATCCCGGCCGGCGCTTCGGGACGCAACCGTGACGGCCCTCGCCGGCCTCACAATGCTCGGCCCGACGCTCGGCTATGCCACCGAGGTGGCGACCGGCGGCGTGGCGTTCGGCATGGCAGCTGCCGGTGGACTCGGCGTGGTCGCTCTGCCGCTTGCACTCGACGGCGAGAAGAGAGACGAGGCGTAGCTCAGTACTTCTCGAGGTAGCGTTCCTTCTCCCACTCGGAGACCTCGACGAGGTACTCCTTGTACTCGTGGCGCTTGGCCTCGACGAACTTTTCTGACGTGTGAGGCCCGAGCGCGTCGGTGACGACCTCGTCTTCCTCGAGGGCGTCGACGGCCTGGCCGAGGTTCTCCGGGAGCGTGTCGATGCCGTACTCCTCGCGCTTTGCTTCGTCAAACTCGTAGATATTTTCGCGAACGGGGTCGGGGCAATCGAGTCCCTGCTCGATGCCGTCGAGGCCGGCGTGGATCATCGCCGCCAGGGCGAGGTAGGGGTTACACGACGGGTCCGGCGAGCGCAGCTCGACGCGGCTGGCGGCCGGGGCGCGGGCCGCGGGCTTGCGGATGAGCGCGGAGCGGTTGACGTCAGACCAGGCGACGTAGACCGGGGCCTCGTAGCCCGGCACCAGGCGCTTGTAGCTGTTGACCGTCGGATTGGCGACGGCGGTGATCGCCGGGGCGTGTTCGAGGATGCCGGCGACGAACTGGTGGGCCGTCTCCGAGAGGTTGAACTCGTCTTCGTCGTCGTGGAAGGCGTTCTCGCCGTCCTCGGTGAACAGCGAGAGGTGGGTGTGCA
>CAZGAX010000082.1:0-17090 GCA_964523745.1 uncultured Halobacteriales archaeon
CGCCGACGGCAACCTGCTCGGCCAGGTCGACGAACCGCGCTTTGAACTCGTCGTAGACGTCCTCGTGGACGATCAACCGCTCGGAGGAGACGCAGCGTTGACCGGTCGTCTTGAACGAGGACATCACCGCCGAGTGGACCGCCACGTCGAGGTCGGCCTCCTCGGTGACCACGATGGCGTTCTTTCCTCCCATCTCGCAGGCGGCGAGTTTGCCGGGTTCGCCGCCGACCTCGCCGGCAATTTTCGTGCCGACCTCGGCCGACCCCGTGAAGAGGACGGTGTCGACCCGCTCGTCGTCTACGATGGCCGCGCCGGCGTCGCCGAAGCCCTGCACGAGATTGAAGACGCCGTCCGGAATGTCGGTCTCCGCGAACATCTCGGCGATGATCTGCCCGCACCACGGCGTCTGCTCGGCGGGCTTCCAGACCACGGTGTTGCCCTCGACGAGCGAAACGGCCATGTGCCAGAAGGGAATCGCGACCGGGAAGTTCCAGGGCGTGATGCACCCGACGACGCCCCGGGGTTTGCGCCGCATGTAGGCGTCCTTCGAGGGGATTTCGGAGGGCACGACGTCGCCGTGTGGATGGCGTGCGTTGCCGGCCGCCCACTCGACCATGTGCCAGGCCTCGGTGACGTCGGCCTTGCCCTCGCTTATCTCCTTGCCACACTCCTTCGTGACTATCTCGCCGAGTTCCTGGTGGCGGTCCTTCAGTTCGTGGTAGATGTCCCAGAGGTACTCGGCGCGGTCGATGTACGAGAGGTCCCGCCACTCCTCGAAGGCCACCTCTGCGGCCTCCGTCGCCTCCCGAACGTCGGCTTCGGTGCCACGAACGAACTCGCCGAGCGATTCACCCGTGGCGGGATTTTCGCTCTCGAACGTCTCGTCGCCGTGTCCGTCGGTCCACTCGCCGTCGATGTAGTGTCGATGTAGGTCCTGGGTTTGCTGGCTCATGGGTCACACCTCGCGCCGCCGCTCACCGACCACCGGAGGACGGGGCGGCAGCAGTCGGCCGTCGTTCGATTGCCAGGGTTAAAAAGCTGTGTTGAGTGCAACTTTTGCACAACGGACGTCCAGTTTCAGGCCCCGGATTCCGGTGTGGACCGGACGCTGTTGCCTATCGTCTGTGTCAGAACGCCACCTAGCAATAGGCCGTGTGTCAGCCCAGCAGCGCCACCCACGGCGAGTCCTGCCACGAGCGAACCGTCCCAGCCCCAGGCAGCGACGATTCCCACGAGGACACCGACCAGGAAACCGAGGACGCCCGTCCCGCCGACGATTCGCGTCGCGAGGTTTCGCTCGCCACGGTTCGCCACGGCGAGGCGACCGGCCAGCGTTCCGACGAGGAGGCCGCCACCCGTGCCGTAGGCGATGGTCTGCCCGAAGTCGACGCCGGCGAGAACGCCGACTGTGGCACCGACGCCGGACCCGAACACGATGCCCCCGAGCAGACCGACCGCCGATGGCGGCATTGACTCCTCTGCCATACGCCAGGGATGGTTCGACTGTGAGATATACCCGGCGGTAGCGGCGGCGTCGACTGGTCGGCTACCGGCGTCGACGGTCGGACGAGGGCGCGACAAGTCGGCTAACGGCGTCGACGGCCGGCCGACGGTTCTCAGTGCCGATTGCGGGCGGCGAGCGTCGAGAGGGCGGCGTCGAACGCGGCCTGGTCGATGACGACCCGGCGTGCCTCCTCGGTCGCGTCTTCCGGATCGATGGCTTCGGCCACGTCGCGGATCGCTTCCATCGAAGCCGACCGTACCAGTGCGTCCAGGTCGGCCCCGGAGAAGCCGTCCGTGTTCGCTGCCAGCTCCGCGAGGTCCACGTTCTCGCCCAGCGGTTTGTCCCTCGTGTGAACCGCGAGGATTTCTCGTCTGGCCGCCTCGTCCGGTTCCGGCACGTGGACGTGTTGTTCCAGCCGACCCGGCCGCAAGAGCGCCGGGTCGAGTGCTTCCTTCCGGTTGGTCGCTGCGACGACGAGCAACTGGGGATTCTCGGCGCTACTGTCGAGTTCGGTGAGGAGCTGGGAAACGACGCGCTCGGTCACCTCGTGGGTCTCGCCGCGACGGCCGGCGATGGCGTCGATTTCGTCGATGAAGACGATGGCCGGAGCCGTCTGGCGGGCCCTGTCGAACACCTCCCGGATCGCCTCCTCGGACTGGCCGACGTAGCGGTCGAGTATCTCCGGGCCGGCGACACGGACGAAGTTGACGCCGCTCTCGCCAGCGATGGCCCGGGCCAGCAGCGTCTTGCCCGTTCCGGGTTCGCCGTGCAGGAGGACGCCAGACGGTGGGTCAGTGTTGGCGGCGTCGAACAGGGGCCCGTACTCCAGTGGCCACTGGACGGCCTCGCGAAGTCGAGCTTTGGCGTCGTCGAGGCCGCCGACGTCGTCGAACGTGACCGTCGGGGACTCGGAAACGTACTCCCGCATCGCCGACGGCTCGATGGCCGCCATGGCCGCCTCGAAGGCAGCCCTGTCGACGTGCAGGTCGGCCGTCCCGGTCGGCTGGTCGTGGTCGCCAGCCCCGTCGTCGATGTCTTCGAGGCGTTCGTCGCGGTGTCGCCGGAGCGCGGCCATCGCTGCTTCCCGGGTGAGCGTCGCCAGGTCGGCCCCGACGAAGCCGTGGGTCCGGGCGGCGACGCGGTCCAGGTCGACGTCCTCGGCCAGCGGGACGCCCCTGGTGTGTACGTCCAGGATCTCCCTGCGGCCCACCTCGTCCGGGACGCCGATTTCGATCTCCCTGTCGAACCGACCGCCCCGCCGGAGGGCCGGGTCCACGGCGTCGACGCGGTTGGTCGCACCGATGACGACGACCCGGTCGCGCTCCTCGAGGCCGTCCATCAGCGTCAGCAACTGGGCGACCACCCGGTTTTCCATGTCGGCCTCGTCGTCTCGGGCGCCGGCGATGGAGTCGATTTCGTCGACGAACAGGATGGCCGGGGCGTTGTCGGCGGCCCGCTCGAAGGCGTCCCGAAGGCGCTCTTCGGACTCGCCCTTGTACTTCGAGACGATTTCCGGGCCGGAGATGGTATCGAAGTAGGCGTCGACCTCGTTCGCGACGGCCCGGGCGATGAGCGTCTTGCCGGTGCCGGGCGGCCCGTGGAGCAGGACGCCGGTCGGGGGTTCGATGCCCAGCCGTCCGAACAGTTCGGGCTCGGCCAGCGGGAGTTCGATCATCTCCCGGACGAGGTCGAGTTCGTCGTCGAGGCCGCCGATGTCCTCGTACGTCGTCGCGCCGGCGTCCGGCGATTCCGATTCGGCCGCCTCCCCGGGAGCCGGAGCCGAGCCGCGTACCGACTCGGGATCGGCGATCTCGGGGTCGACCACGACGTCCGTGTCGTCGGTCACCCGGACCGAACCCGACGGATTCGAGGCCGTGACGACGAATGCGCCGAGGCCCTGGAGCCTGACACGCTTGCCGGGCCGGAGGATGCGGTCGACGAGTCGGTTCCGAACGACCTGGTCGTGGGCCGTCGCCTGGGCGTTCTCGTCGGCCGGCTGGAGCGTGACGGCGGTGGCCTCCTCGACGGTGGCACGGCGGACGATCACTGTCTCGCCGATTGTCGTCCCGGCGTCGGCCCGGGTGTCCCCGTCGATGCGGACGACCTCGCCCGACTCGTCGCCGGGCCAGACCTTCGCAACCGTAAGTTGGGACCCCTCGATCAGTATCGGGTCCCCGCTCAGGACTCCCAGTTCGTTCTGGACGTGCTGGGGCAGCCTGGCGATCCCCCGACCGGCGTCGCGTTTGCGAGCCCCCGCCACTCGCAACGCCAGGCCGTCCATCCCGTCAGTCATACGCCGGGATAGGCGACCGACCACCAAAAGCACTGGCGGAGAAACGCACTGCCACCTTGCCGTCTCAGTAACGAAAACGGAGAGTGTCGGCCGAGAGGGCCCTCAAAAGAGGTAGTGGGATCAGCATGTGCCCTCGAGCGAACGAAGCTGTCAACAGACCATTTCACGGCCAAGGTGGGCGAGAGAAACGCATTTAGGCCGTCGGGTCCCACCGGACAGTATGGTTTCGAAGACCACGCGCGAGGACATGACGTGGTACGAGTGTGAGCAGTGCGGGCTGCTGTTCGACTCCAAGGACGACGCCCGTCAGCACGAGCAAAACTGCGACGACGAAGACCCGTCCTACATCCAGTAACCCGGCGGACTCCGCGTGGTTTTCCCGCGACGCGACGACACAGCGGCTCCGCCGTGACCGGTCACTCCCCGGGCACGATCTCGAACGAACGCTCGCCCATGTCGTCTTCCTCGAAGACGAAGACCCGCCCGTCGACGGCGTCGAAGTCGACGTCCACCTCGGTGCGGAGGCCCGTGTTCCGGACGGCGACGCCCGGAAAGACCGCCGTCTCCTCGCCTTTGTCCAGCAGGACGCGCCCCACGCCCGAGTCTTCGAGGATTTCGTCTTCCGTCTTTCGCTCGTTGACGTAGATCAGCACGCCGTGGGTTTCGGCGTCGTCCGTGACCAGGACGTGGACGTCCTTGCCGGGCGCAGTCGTGACAGATCCTTCCTCGGCCGAGGGGACTCCGTGGTAGAAGACTTGCCGGCCGTCGCTGTACTCCACCTCGACGCCGTCCTCGTCGAGCGAGATCGGTACGGTGTCCGGGGGAACCTCCGAATGGGACGTCATGTCCCGTCTTTCGCAGCCGTCGGTAAAGGATTCCCTGATCCTGACGTACGAGTCGACTGGCGAGTTGGCTCGGCTGTCACTTCCACGGATTCGACACGAGGTCGGTCTGGACGTCGGTCCCGACCTCGACGCGACAGTCGTCTCTCGGCTCGGCGATACACAGGAGGACGTATCCATCCTGCAGGTGTCGGTCCTTGAGTGCTCTCGGAGGTCGCCGGTGTTCGAGGTCGCCTTCGAGAATCCGTCCGGTACAGGTCGCACAGGCTCCCGTCCGACACCCGAAGGGGAGCGCGACGTCGGCCGCTTCGGCAGCCTCCAGCACCGTCTCGTCCGTGGCGACGTCGACTGTCTCCTCCCGACCGCTCCGCCACTCGAGGGAGACCTTCACAGCCAGACGTCGCTCGTGCAGTCGCCGTCGGGCCACCGGATCTCGTGGGCTCTCGCCGGCCCGTCGGGGAGGTCACCGAAGTCCACGAGGAAGTCCTCGTCGAGGTCGAGCGTCCCCCGGCGCGGATTCACGTCGGCTTTGAGCATGACCGAACCCTGCTCTGCCTCCTCGGGGAAGAACTGGTTGTCCCAGCTGGAGAACAGCGAGGTCGTCCAGTACAGCCGCTCGCCGTCGAGCGAGAGCTGGAGCATCTGGGGTCCGGCGACCAGTTCTCGGCCCTGCACCTCCTGAATGTCGCCGAAGTAGCCGCCGATCGAAATGGAGTCAGCTTTGCGCGGATTCGCCGGGTCCGAGACGTCGTACATCCAGACCTCGCCGTGGAGCCAGTTCGACCCGAACAGGTACCGGTCGTCCATCGATACCAGGATGTCCGTCGGCAGCGCCGGGACGGGCATGTCCCAGTCGTCCAGTTCGCCGGCCTCGAAGTCGATGACCTTCTCCGCCGTCCACTCGTCGCCGTCCTGATAGAAGTGCAAGATGTTAGAGGAGAGGGCCGCGCCGACGTATCCGTGGGTCGCCTCGGGACTGTGGAGGAACCGGACTTCCAGCGGGATCAGCCCCTCCTCGCCGAGGTCGACCGTCTGTTCGACCGTTTTGTCCTCCCAGTCCCAGAAGTGGAGTTTCCGTCCGTACTTGCCCGCCTCCACGTCCTCGGGGTCGAATCCCGGATAGTACGTCGAGGGGGCGGCCCACTCCGAGGAGACCATGACGTTGTGGCGCGGCTGGTACCAGAAGTCGTAGTTGAACTCGATTTCCCCCGGCGGTTCCCACCGGCCCTCGATCTCGAAGTCCTCGTTCAGTTCGAGGAAGCCGCCCGGCGTCTCGCCGTCGGCGTCGCCGAGCATGCTGATCAGGATCTCGCCGTCCGGGATGCAGTGGACCGTGTGTGGCGCGGAGAGGTCGTACTCGAAGACCTCCTCGGGCTCTATCACCGACGTCATCTCGGGTTCGCGTCGGTCCTTCGTGTCGATGACGTGGAGCCGCGAGGACCGCTGGCCCGGAACGACCAGGTGACGGCGCTCCAGTCCGCCGACGTGACAGGACGACGAGCAGGCGTTCCAGCCGAAGTGGTGGAGTTCGTCGCCCCGGTTTGGCATCTCTACCCGGTCGACGATCTGTCCGTACTCGTCGGAGTCGGGGTCGACGTCGACGACTGCCAGGAAGTCCGGCGCGTCGACCTCGGTCCCGACGTAGAGGCCCATCACGTACGCCACCTTCTCTCGCTCGGACTCCTCTATCGCGGCCTGGGGCGTCGCGTACCCCGGCCCTTCGACTTCGTGGTGCCCCTCGTGGTCGTGTTCGTGGTGAGCGTCTGGAGGTGTCTCGGCGTCGCTCATAGTCGTACTTGGACGAGTAGCGGTATCAGGCCCGCAGTCCCAGCAACATGGTCCGTGTTCCACGACACCAATACGCAGTGGACCTCCGGCACACCACTCCGTTCCCGGGCGGATACCTGAGAAAATGGACGATGTTTCGCGTGCCGCCTGTCGGAAGTTTTTGCCGGTACAATCCCGAGGTGACCCGGCCGACCACCCCGACTGACGCAGCTGGTAACCTTCGCGCCAATCACCACAGGTAAATACGGTCGTATGAGAGAGTGGGACACGATGGAGGGTCAGGCAGCGGCCCCCGCAGCGGGGACCGTCCTCAACGCACTCGCCACCGGGACAGGCTCGGCGTTCGCCATCGACGAGTACACGACGGCGACGGTGCACCTGGAGGACGGACCCGACGTGGTGGGGACTATTGCAGAGGCGCCAGATGCCGACGCGAGCCTGATCGAACGGTGCGTCGAACTCACCACCGAGCGATTCGGCGATGCAGAAGGCGGGACCGTCAGGACGGAGAGCGACGTTCCGATGGCCTCGGGCCTGAAGAGTTCGAGTGCGGCGGCAAACGCGACCGTCGTGGCGACGCTCGATGCGCTCGACGCCGTAGACGCAGTGTCCCGGGAAGAGGCCGCCCGCCTCGGCGTCGAGGCAGCCCGCGACGTTGGCGTGACAGTGACCGGTGCGTTCGACGACGCCAGCGCCAGCATGCTCGGCGGCGTGACCGTCACCGACAACACGACCGACGAACTGCTCGCCAGAGACGAGGTCGACTGGGACGTGCTGGTGTACACCCCGCCAGAGCGGGCCTACAGCGCCGACGCGGACGTCGACCGCTGTCGCCAGGTCGGACCGATGGCCGACCTGGTCGCCGACCTCGCACTCGACGGAAAGTACGAAGTAGCGATGACGGTCAACGGTCTCGCGTTCTGTGCCGCGCTCGGGTTCTCGCCGGACCCCATCGTCGACGCGATGGGCGACGTCGCCGGCGTTTCGCTGTCGGGGACCGGACCCAGTTTCACGGCTGTCGGCGAGCGGAGCGCACTGGAGACCGTCAGGGAGGCCTGGGAACACCGGGAGGGGACGACCTGGCTAACCACGACACAGACGGAGGGCACGACAGTTACATGACAGACCACGACTTCCCTGCGACCGACGGTGGAACCGACCCGGAGGAGATGTCGCTCGACGAACTGCGGACCGAGATACGCGACATCGACCGGGAGATCGTCGAACTGATCGCCCGGCGGACCTACGTCGCCGACACCATCGCGCAGGTGAAAGCCGAGCAGGGTCTGCCGACGACGGACGAAAACCAGGAGCAGACCGTGATGGACCGCGCCGGCGAGAACGCCGAGCAGTTCGACGTCGACGCCAACCTCGTCAAGGCCATCTTCCGGTTACTCATCGAGCTGAACAAGGTCGAGCAGCGCGAATCACGTTAATAGCAGGCGACTCCTCACCGCTGGTACATTTAACATGGACCGTGCAAATCGTTGTCTATGGCCCTCCTGTACGCCGGCACCGACGCCGGACTGTGTACGTTTCGGGTCGACGAAGACGAAGTTTCCCACGTAGGAACGAGTCTGGAAGACGAGGCCGTCCGAGACGTCGAACCCGTCCAGGGTGCAGACGGAGACGTCTACGTCGCCTGTGGCGAACCCGGATGGGGCGTTTCGCGAGTCGACGAGCGAGGAAGGTCCGTCACCCGCCTTGGCCTCGACGACCGGTGGGGGTGGGGCGTGACGGTCGCCCCGGACGGCACACTGATCGCTGGCACCGAACCACCCGGCGTGTATCGCAGTCCTGACGAGGGCGAAACCTGGGAAGCCGCGTCCGACGTGGAGGCCCTGGCGGCCGATTCTGATTGGTTCTTCTGGTCCGAGCCGTTCGAGGCCGGCCACGTCCACGGCTTCGGCGTCCACCAAAACCGACCCGAACGAATACTCGCGGGCGTCGAAATCGGCGGCGCCCTCCGGAGCGACGACGGCGGACGGACCTGGACGACGATCGACGACCTCGACGGCTACGACCTCCACTCTCTCGAACCTGACCCGGCCGACCCCGACCGGTGGTACGCGGCGTCGGGCGACGGCCTGTACCGGTCGGACGACGGCGGGGACTCCTGGGGCTCGGTCGACCCGCTCGCAGACCAGTACGTCGCGGACCTCTCGTTCGACGCCGCAGGCCGACCCTGCGTGAGTGCAGCCCCCGATTCGAAGGCCGACGAAGGAACGTTCTGGCGGCTGGACGGCGACGAGTGGAAGGCCCTGCACACCTCTCCGGCGAACAGTCTCTCTGGAATCGTCGCGACACACCCGGGCGACGCCGACGTGCTGTACCACACGCAAAGTACCCCGGAGGAGTGCCGGCTGCTGGTCTCCCGCGACGGCGGAGCCCACTGGGAAGTCGAGGGGCCAGCGGTGCCCAGAATCCGGACGATGGCCCTGGCCTGAAAATCGTCGGGGTGCCGGGGCTGAGACGGGACGACCGTAGATTCAAGGACCCGTCGCACCCACCCAGTTGCAATGCGTCGGATACTCACCGGGTTCGCGGTCGCCGTCGGTGCGTTCGGGGCGTTTTTGCTCGTGTTCGACCCGAGAGCCATGTGGGACGCGCTCCGGGGCGTCGACCCGGCGCCATTTGCGCTGGGTCTTCTCGCTGTTCTCCTCGCCGTCGTCTGCTGGGCGGAGTCGATGCGCCGCGTCCTCCTCGCCGCCGGCGGGACGGCGTCGCCCGGTCGGCTGTTTACGGCGTACTCGGCCGGAATGTTCGCAAAGCAGGTGCTCCCGATGGGCAACGCCGGCGGGCCGGCCATCATGGCCTACGCCGTCGAACGCGAGACGGACCTGGACTTCAAGCGTAGCCTCGCCGTCGTGACCGTCGGGGACTTCCTCGGCTTGCTCTCCACGCTTGTTCTCGCCCTGGTCGGTGTGGCCTACGTCGTTCTCACGGTCCCGCAGAACCGCCTCATCCAGGCCGTCCAAGTCGGTATCGCCGTCTTCGCCGTCTTTCTCCTCTCGATGGCCATACTGCTGCTCTACCGCCGGGACGTCTTGCGGTGGGTTGCACTCGGCGTCGCTCGATTGCTTCGAGACACCGTCGGACAGGTCTTCCAGCGAGTCGAGCACGCCCTCCACCCCGAACGCGTCGAAGCCAACCTCGACCGCTACTTCGAAACGGTCGACGAGGCGACGGCCGACCCAGGGTCGCTTCTCCCCGCCGCCGGGTTGGCCCTGGCCGGCTGGACGCTGTTTGCCGTGCCGCTCTACACGGCTGCGATGGCCGTCGACGTCCCCATCTCGTTCGGACTCGTCCTGTTCGTCGTTCCCGCCGGCGGACTGGCCACCCTCGTCCCGCTACCGGGCGGAATCGGCGGCGTCGAGTTCGCCGTCGCCGGGATGGTCGTAGCTCTCACGGGTCTCGACCTGGCCGTGGCCGGGGCGATAGTCATCCTGTACCGACTCTGTGTCTACTGGTTCCTCGTCCTCATCGGCGTTGCTTCGCTGGTGTACACGGCGACGAGCGTCAGCACGTTCACGACCGACGTCGGGTCCCCAACGGAGCTATCAGACCGGACCGAGCCGTAATTCACTGGAGGGGATTCATTCCGTCTCGTCGCGGATGACCATCACTTTCACCCGGCGGACGCCGTCGAAATCCCGTAGCTGGTGAGTGAGTTCGGCGACGCGGTCGGCCGGGCCGCGACAGAACAGCGACTCCAGACACCACTCGCCCTGGTGGGTGTGACTCGTGTTGAGGATCACGTCCTGGTAGTCGTGCTGTACGGCGTGGAGGTCCCGTATCACCTCGTGATGGCGGTAGTCGAATCCCAGGAGTGCGACGACTTCACCGGTAGTCTCTTCGAGGCGTTCGTGGGCCTCGACGTACTCCAGCATCGCCTCTCGGACGGCTCTCGACCGGTTGTCGAGGTCCTGGGTTTGCCAGACGCGGTCGAACTCCTCGACCAGTTCGTCGGGAACATTGAAACTCGTTCGCACGTTCCGGGATTCGACGCCGCCGCCCATGATACCTCGTATGATGCACCCCCTGCTTCCGTAGTAACAACTCCTAAGAGTGGACTCCGCCAGCATCGATCCAAATGTTCCCGGGCGATGCACTCGGACTTCTGCTAGGGGCGGTCGCACTCGGCGTCGTCCACGGGCTCGAACCGGGGCACGGCTGGCCAATCGCCGCTTCGTACGCCCTCGACCGGTCGAACAAGTGGGCCTACGGGTTTGCTGCAAGTGCAATTCTCGGCGTCGGCCACCTAGTCAGTTCGATCGCCATGGTGGTCGCGTTCTTCTACGCCAAGTCCTACTTCGAACTCACGGCGGTGAACGACCCCATCTCCATCACGCCGACCGTCAGTATCGGGGGCCCGGTCAGCCTCGTCGCTGGTGCATTGCTCATCGTTCTCGGGGTCTACGAGTACACTCACGGCCACTCTCACGACCACGGCGATGCGAATCACGGGCATCCTCACGACCACGGCGAGGCCTACCACGGGCATTCCCACGACCATTCCGGGTCCACACCGGGGATCCTGGACCGCCTGAGAGACGCACTCCCCTTCGTCGGCAGTCACTCCCACCAGCACGAACCGGCGGACGCCACCGCCGAACGAAGTCTCCTCGGTATCGCCTGGTTCGCGTTCCTCTTGGGATTCGCCCACGAGGAGGAGTTCGAGATCATCGCCCTCTGTGCCGGGTCGAACTACTGCCTGGAACTGATGACGGCCTACGCGCTGACCGTCATCGTCGCGATCGTCGGCCTGACGCTAGCGCTCATCGCGGGCTACCAGCGCTACGAAGAACGGGTATCACGAATTACTCCCTATTTGCCGACTATCTCGGCGGCCGTGCTGGTCGTCATGGGTCTCGGCTTCATCGCTGGCCTGGTCTGAGGAAGTGTTACGGGAACGAGCCCGAAAAAATGGAGAGCGAAAAACGGGATGTCGCTAGAAGTTTGTGAACAGGACCGCCAGGAACGCGATGACGAGGACGATGAGGATGATGAACAGCGAGCCGTCGTCTTTCCCGCAGTTGACCTCGTTTTTCACCACTGAATCGACGCTACCGTTTGCGGCCTTTACTCGCTTGTGAATCGACTTGTACATCGCGGCGTCGGCGTGCTTCAGCGGCTTGACCATCGAGTCGGGGGCCATCTTCACCTCCTTCGGCGTCTTGCCGTAGGCCAGCTTCTTGATTATCTTCTTGCAACGCTTGTTCACCTTTTTGTGAACATAAACGTTGCTCACGTTGGCGTCGGTGACCTGGTCGTCTTCGACGGTCAACTGCATCCCCTCACAGGCCAGGAGGTACTTCGACTTGCCCTTGGCATCGCCGTTCGCGGCAGCGTTGGGCTTTTTCACACCGAGGTAGTCCACCGACACGAGGTTGTCGTCGGCCGTGACGCCCTTCCACTCCAGATTCTTCCAGAGGTCGTACCCGTCGCCGGACTTCTCGTCGCCGGTCGCGAAGGTGATGCCGGAGAGTGACCCGACGACCGCCGCCCCGCCGAGCATGCGAAGAAGGGTCCGACGGGAGCCGACAAACGAACGTTTGGAGTCCGAGTCACCGTCTTCGATTGACGTAGATTCGTCTGACATGGTAGTGTCTACACGCACGTCCCCCCGTCGCCGACTTGGGCTCTGTCGGAACGTGCGCCCCGACCTTCGTGTTTGGTTGCAATTGTAACGTGGAGCCACGTCGGACGGCTAGCCGTCTGATTGTCGCTTTCACACCGAGTCATCACGACACGAACGGGACGCCAGTCCCCAATGGGAAGTAGCCAGGCTATACGTAACCCGGTGTGACCGAACACGCCCCATCCACGGTCGACGGAATGCTTCGCTTTCCATCTCACACGTGGGAAATTGGCCCCGTAGGGTGCTGCGCTCGTCCGGCGAAAACGCCCCCTTCTGTCGCGGACAGGATGGCTTCGGCCGGCGACTCGGCCCTGCTCAGAGTTCCGTCTCGATGACGTATCCCCAGCGGTCGTAGCCACGCTTCTCGTAGAAGTCGTGGACGCGCTCTTTGGCCAGCGGTGACGCCAGCGAGACCGTCGTACAGCCATGCCTGGCAGCCCAACCTTCCACGAATTCGACGAGCGCCGTCCCGTGTCCGTCCTCCCGACGCCGCTCGTCGACGACCAGGTCGTAGAGCCAGGCGTGGCATTCGTGGTGGAGGTGGTCGGCGACGAGGACGCCCGCGACGCCGACCAGGGTTCCGTCGTCGAACCGGCCAAAGAGGTGGTAGTCGTCGCGTCCGGTCCAGTCGAGCACGTCCTCGGGGTCCTGGTCGGTCCAGAGCTGTCGGAGGATGGGCACCGCGGCCCGTCGGTCGGACCGGCTCGTCAGTTCACGAATCTGCGTCCCGGTCATCCCTCGTCGGGGTACGTCTCGGCCAGGGCGTCCAGCGCTTCGTGGTGTTCGGTGGTGTGTGGCGCAGCGAGCGGGGAGACGCTGACCTGGCCGTCGACGATGGCTCGGCGGTCCGTCCCTTCCGGGTCGGGAATGTCGCCGTCGGCCATCCGGTCCCAGATGGTGTCCTCGACTTCGATGCGCTCTCCGTCACGCCTCGCCTCCATCAGATAGACGTGGGACGGCCGGGTGATCGCTATCTCCGCCCGGCCCCACTCGGCGACGGGCGCGTTGACGTTGAGGTAGTCCGCCTGTTCGAAGACGCCGGCGCCCAGGGCGTGCTCCGCGAGGTACGTCGCAGCGCGAGTCGCCTCGGCGTACGAGTCCCGGTCGACGTCTGCCGACTGAAAGTCCGCGACGGGAACGTACATCGAGACGGCCATCGCCGGCACGTCGAAGAACGTCGCCTCGACGGCGGCACTGACGGTTCCGGACCGACCCAGCGTGTAGGCACCGAGGTTGGCCCCGCGATTGCACCCCGCCACGACGATGTCGGTGTCCGGGACCAGGACCTCCAGACCAGCGATGACGCAGTCGGCAGGCGTGCCGTCGAGTTCGTAGCCCAGGTCGTGCTCTCGGACGGACACCGAGGCCGTCAGGGCGCGGCCGACGGCGCTCTGGTCGTCAGCCGGAGCGACGGCAGTCACATCCCCGACGGCCGACAGGGCCTCGTAGAGGGCCCGGAAGCCAGTGGCGTCGATCCCGTCGTCGTTCGTCAGCAGGATCCGTGGCCCGCTCATGGTCGAACTCGTGACTGGACGGGGCAAAAGCGTGCCGACCGCTCAGACCGGGAGCCGGTCCACGACCGTCTCGGCGCCGACGACCAGATTGAACGCTTCCTCGTCGTCGTTCCAGAGGACGAGGACGTTTTCGAACCGGAGCAGGTCGCCGTAGTCGGCGTCCAGGAGGTCCCGGTTCAGCGCCGACTTGTCGGTCAGGACGGCGAAGTGGTCGGTCTCCTGGCTGCCGTCACCGACGAGGAAGAGGGGGTTACCACCCTCCGCGAGGTCGTGGCTGAGTTTGACGCCGACGCAGTCGATGCGCTCGGTGACGTGGCGCTCCATCTCGGCCATCTTCGCCAGGCGCCCGGCGTCCGGGACGTACTCAATGCGACGGCTCCCGTCGGTGCGCAGCAGCGAGAAGGCGTACTGGACGTCGACGTTGACGAACTCCCCGTCGCCTGGCGACCCATCGTAGTCGGCCACCGAGGCCCGTTCGCCGTCGTCGAGGCGGCGCTGGAACCCGGGCACGTTCAGGTCCGGCTGCACGTCGAACGACCAGCACTCGCTCGTCGGCGTTTCGCCCGGCCAGAGCCGGACCGTCGGGGCGTACACCGTCACACCGGCCGATTCCTCGACGCTTCGCTCCACCTCTCGTAGCTGGATGGCGGTGTTCCGGTCGGCAGGTGCCAGCAACACCACGGTTCCATCCGGCGAGAGGGCGTCGAGATACCGGCCGACGACCGCCTCCGGGTCGTCGAGTTCCGAGAGCACGTTCGAGAGCAGGACCAGATCGAAGCTATCGGCCGGCTCGTGGTCCTCCGCCGTCTCCCGATGAATCGTGGGGTGGACGTTCTGTCCCGTTTCCTCGAGCATCGCGTCGAGAACGCCCGCTGCCGCACTCGGCTCGACGGCGTGGTAGTCGACGAGACACTGGTCGTCGAGCAGGTCCAGCAGTCCGAGGGCCGGGCCGCCGACGCCGGCGCCGACGTCGATGACCCTGGGTCGCGACGGCACGTGACCGTCAGCGGCGAGGTCCGCGAAGACGTACTGGCTCGCCGCGTAGTAGGCCGGCAGGTGGTAGATGGCGTAGCCAAGCGCAGTCGGCCGGTCGTACTCGACGGCCTCGCCCCGGAGATAGTTGTCCTTGAAGGCTCGAATCCGCTCCCGGAGTTCGTCGCCGGAGTCGCCGTCCGGCCAGCCGGGCCCGAACTCGTCGACCAGCAAGTCTTCGAGCCGCCGACCGTACCGCTCGGGTAGTGCCTCCACGCCGTGGAACGAAACCGACGCCGGCCCCTCGGGCGCCGGCTCGAAGGTCCCGTCGTGGCGTTCGACCAGACCCAGTTCCAGGGCCTCCTCCCGGAGGACCTGCCTGACCGTCGCCGGGTGGGGCTGGCCCTCGACGTACTCGAAGATTTCCTCCGGGTCGACCGGCCGGACCTGCCGCAGGTACCGGGCGTTGTCCAGAACTTGCTGGCGCTGCTGGTCGTTCATCGGTCGTGCCTGCTCATCGGCCGGCGTCCTCGTAGAGCTGTCTGAAGGCCTCGCCGTCTGCGTCGACGATGCGACGGGCGGCGTCGGCCACGTCCCCGGCACCGTCGAAGGCTGCCTGGATGTCGGCGTAGACGCGAGCCTCGCCGCCGGTCACCTGGTCGGCCAGGGCCGACAGCTGTTCCGAGACGGGCGTGTGGAGTTGTTCCGGCACGTCCTCGCCGGCGAGAGCGTAGGCGAGGACGGCGGCGTGAGCCCGTGCCTGGACGGTTTCCATGGCCTCGTCGTGCTCGGCTGGCGTCGTCTCGTAGAGCGCGTTGTCCCGGCGTTCGAGGGCGTCCCTGACCGCTGCAGACAGGGGCCCGTCCGCGTCGGTGACGACGGCCACGTTTCCGGGTTCGTTCGCCGGGGCGAACAGCGGGTGGAGGCTCAGTCGTTCCAGGTGGGGGGCGTGTTCGGCCATCGCCGCGACCGGTCCGGCCATCGTGCCGGTCACGTCGAAGATTGCTTCCGTCGCTACCGGTGCGTATTCAGCGATTGCGTCGGCTGCCGAGTCGATGGGAACGGCGACACAGACGGCGTCGACGCCGTCGCGGGCGAGGCTGTCGTCGTAGACCCGGCCGTCGAAGGCCTCGGCGGCAGCGCTTGCGGCGTCGGGGTCGGCGTCGGCAAAGGAGAGGGTGACGTCCGACGGAGCGTCGCTGGCCAGGACGTCGGCCATCCAGCGCCCCATCTCCCCCGCACCGACGACGAGCACGTGCATTGCCGTGGCGTTGGCCGCTTCGGGCCAAAAGCGGTTCGGTCGGGTTCCCGTCTCGAAACCGATTTGGTCCCGGTCCGAGGATGCGACGGTATGAAACGAGTCCGCTTCAGGGACCCCGCGGGAAGCGTTCGAACCGGCGAGTGGACAGACGTCGACGGCACGCCGGCGGACGACGACACGGTCGGCCAGGGCGGTCGCATCCGGTTTGCCGACCGGAGCTACGACCCGGACGAGGTGGATATTCTCCCGCCCTGCGAGCCCTCGAAAATCGTCTGCATCGGCCGGAACTACTCGGCGCACGCCGACGAACGTGGCGAGGACGTGCCCGACCGGCCGCTGCTCTTTCTCAAGCCGCCCAACGCCGTCGCGAGCCACGGCAGCGACGTGACGCTCCCCCGGGGCAAGGAGCGCGTCGAGTACGAGGCCGAACTCGGCGTCGTCATCGGGAAACAGTGCCGGCACGTGGACACCGAGGACGCGATGGACGTCGTCGCCGGCTACACCTGCGTGGTCGACGTCTCGAACCGCGACGACCAGAGCCAGGAACAGAACTGGGTCCGCGGTAAGGCCTTCGACAACGCGGCGCCGCTCGGGCCGGTCGTCGCGGACCCGGACCACGTTCCCGACGATGCACGGATTTCACTCCGGCTCAACGGCGAGGTGAAACAGGACTCGACGACGGCGAAGCTGATCTTCTCGGTGCCCGAACTGATCGCGGAGATCACGGAGTACCTCACGCTCGAACCCGGTGACGTCATCGCCACCGGGACGCCGGAAGGGGTCGGCCCGCTCTCGGACGGCGACGAGGTGGCCGTGAGTGTCGAGGGCGTCGGGACGCTCCGACATACCGTCTCTGCCGAGTGACTGCCGTCTCTACTGAATCATACACCGTCTGCGACTCAGAAAGGTCCGTGATCCAAGGGTGTAGTAGAACTGTTCAAAACCCTCTCCGGAGAGAGGATTTGAAATGAAGATACAGAGTGCGAATGTATCATGACGACATATTTCATTTCGGCACCCAGAGAAGATTCTATGGACGTAGAAGAGAAGACAGAAACTGAGGTCAGACGGCGGCTTAATGGGTTAGAGGATAGATACGGTTCGTTTGAAATTCACGAAGAGACGGTGGAGAATGACCCAGAATTCTTCGATCAGGGGAAGGAGATGGCAGAGGAGGGATGGATTGGTGACGCTGGTGCTTGGGTAACCGCTGGGGAGGGGCGAGTACTGATGATTCGGCACAAAGGGGAAGCTGATGAGTGGGGCATACCGGGC
>CAZGAX010000083.1:0-17046 GCA_964523745.1 uncultured Halobacteriales archaeon
CACGACAAGGGGCTGTCGACCAACATCGGCTGGCAGAACAAGGACGCCTACGGCAGACAGCTCAACTCCCGGCAGCGCCAGAAGATGCAGCGCCTCCGGACCTGGAACGAGCGCTTCCGCACCCGGGATAGCAAGGAGCGCAACCTCAAGCAGGCGCTGGGCGAGATCGACCGGATGGCGTCCGCCCTGGGACTGCCGGAGAACGTCCGGGAGACCGCCTCGGTCATCTACCGCCGGGCGCTGGAGGACGACCTCCTGCCGGGTCGGTCGATCGAGGGCGTCGCGACGGCGTCGCTGTACGCCGCCGCCCGCCAGGCTGGCACGCCACGGAGCCTCGACGAGACGTCGCGAGTCTCCCGCGTCGACCGCATGGAACTCACCCGGACGTACCGGTACGTCGTCCGGGAACTCAATCTGGAGGTAAAGCCGGCCGACCCCGAGAGTTACGTCCCCCGGTTCGTCTCGGACCTGGGCGTCTCCGAGGAGGTCGAACGGCGTGCCCGACAGCTCCTCGACGCCGCTCGCTACGAGGGGCTGATGAGCGGAAAGTCCCCCGTCGGACTGGCTGCTGCCGCGGTCTACGCGGCTGCCCTGCTCTCGAACGAGAAGGTCACGCAGACGCAGGTCAGCGAGGTTGCCGACATCTCCGAGGTGACCATCCGCAATCGCTACAAGGAACTGCTCGAGGCCGAAGGCGGCATGCCGGTGTAACCGCTCCCGCGTCGGAAGTAATCCCTTCTTACCGGACGAGATAGTGAGGGACTGCCTAAGTCGCCTGGACTGTTACAAACCTTTTTCCCGGTGCCACGAGTGACAACCACACGCATGGAAGAAGCCTACGTTCGCTTACTCTGTCCCGAGTGCACCAAGGAATGGGAGTCGACGCCCTCCGAACTCCCGTCGCACACCGACACCTTCCACTGCCCGAACTGTCACGCGAGCCGTCGGCTGGTCGAGTTCATGCGAACCGAACACGACCTCAACACGCTCAAGGAACTCAGTTAGGTCGCCGACCGCGCACCGCACGCTTCACACCGGATCAGGAGGACGCCCTGTTCGCGTTCGAGCTGGGTGTCCGGTAGTCCACACTCCGGGCAGATCACGAACTCCTCGGTGTAGGCCTCGATGGCCTCCTGGATGCGGCTGGTCCGGAATTCCCCGGTCAGTCTAGCCCGGCCGCTCTCGTCGATGTGGCCGCTCGTCCCGAGTTCGTTCTGGAGGGACTTCATGACGTGGTCTGCCTCGCGGCCCAGGTCGCGACGGATGTTCTGGAAGTTCTCGACGACGGTGACGTTACCCTCCTGGCGGACCTCCGGGTCGGGGACGTCGAACCGGGCGGAGTCGGTCTCGATGTCCGGCGTATCCTCGATCCCGCGGTCCAGCATGTCGTCGTAGTCCATGGGCGAGCCAAGGCCAGCCGCAACTAAAAATTCCTCGGGACGCTTGCACGTTGGACAGGTTCGGCTGGTCAGACCGATTTCGGCTGGTCAGACCGGTTCGGCCGGAACGCCAGCGACCGTCGTGTCGGGCGGTACGTCGTCTGCGACCAGCGAATTCGCCGCAACCTGGGCGTCTTCACCGATCTCGACACCCGGAAGCACGATAGCCCCGGCACCGACCATCGCTCGCTTCCGAACGTGGACCTCCCCGGTCCGGACCTCGTCCTGCAGGAACTCGTGACAGAGGATAGTCGCGTCGTAGCCGACGATGGCGTCCTCCTCCACGGTTATCAGGTGGGGGAAGAACACGTCCGGCGTCGACTCCAGGGCGAAGACGGCCCCCGATTCGATGGTAACCCCGATCCGACGGAGCAGCCACCGCTTGAACCGGAGGCTCGGGGATATCCGGCAGACGACGATGACGACGTAGTTGACCATCACCCGGAGGGGGTTGTACCGGCGGTACCACTTCCTGAAGGAATTGCCAGATCCGGGCGTCGCCGTGACGTCCAGCCGGTCGTGGCGCCGTTCGTCGTCGCTCACGACCGGCCGTTCGTCGGGGCCCGGCATAAAGGATGGCCGTAGTGCATGTTTTCACCACCGAAACCCCTAAGAGGAACGCATATCACCGGATTTGCATGATCGACTGGAAGGAGTACTACCTGTTCGAACGGGTCGATTCCTGGCTAGTAGCGGTCGTCGTCGGGCTGTTGGCGTTCGTCAGCATCAGTTCGAGTCGGTCCGCACCGATGCCCGGCGGCATGAGCGGAGACGCCCAGGCGGCCTACCAGGCCGGGTCGGGCATGGGAGAACTACTTGCTGTCGTCTTCATTGCCGTCGTCGTCGCTGCGCTGTACGACTATCTGGCAGTCTACGTCACAGAAAACTGAGCGGCGGTCAGTTCCGCAGTTCCTGCACGTGGTCGATGCGACGCTGGACGAGGTCGGGCTTCCCGATGTCCTGGCGAACTCGCAGACCCTCGTAGCCGGCGGCTTCGAGCGCGTTCCTGGCGATCTGTTCGGCGTCGGTTATCGTGTCGGCGACGCCGACGACGGCGAACGAACGGGACGTCGTCGTGTAAATGCCGTCGTCGCGTTCGTCGACGCTGGCGTAGAAGAGGAGTGCCTCTCCCGCGCTATCTTCGTCGATCGTGACTTTCGCGCCGGCCTCGGGGTCGGTCGGATAGCCGTCGGGAACGGCGTACTTACAGACCGTGGCCTTGGGCTGAAAGGTGAGTTTGGGCAGGGATTCGCCGTCCCGGGCCGCTGTCAACACGTCGAGGAAGTCCGTTTCGAGGACCGGCAGCGTGTTCATCGCCTCCGGGTCTCCAAAGCGGGCGTTGAACTCGACGACCTTGATGCCGTCCGCCGTGAGCATGAACTGCCCGTAGAGGACGCCTTTGTATCCTTCGAGAGCGTCGACGACGGCCTGGAGGACGTCGACGGCCTCGAGGTAGTCGTCCTCGTCCATGAACGGCAGTTCCAGGCTGGCGTCGCTGTAGGAACCCATGCCGCCGGTGTTTGGCCCCTCGTCCCCTTCGTAGGCACGTTTGTGGTCCTGCACTGCGGGAGTGACGCGAAGGTCGCCGTTGGCGACGAACGCCTGGACGGTGAACTCCTCGCCGACGAGCCGTTCCTCCAGGACGATCCGGTCGTAGCCCGACTCGCGGATGTACTGCTTTGCCTCCTCGGCGTCGATCTGGTCTCCCATGACCCGGACCCCCTTGCCGCCGGTGAGGCCGGCGGGCTTGATGGCCAGGTCGCCGTCGTAGGAGTCGACGAAGTCGCAGGCGGCCTCCATGTCGTCGAACGTCTCGAAGTCGGGAAGGCCGGGAACGTCGTGTTCGGCCATGAATCGGCGCTGGAACGCCTTGTCCGTCTCGATGCGAGCTTCGGCCTCCTGCGGGCCGAAGGCGTAGATGCCGGCCTCGTCGAGAGCGTCGGCGACGCCGGCCTCCAGGGGAGCTTCGGGACCGACGACCGCCAGGGTCGCCCCCACGTCGGTAGCGTAGTCGGTGACGGCCCTGGGGTTCGTCGTCTCCAGCGTCTCGAAGCCGGCGGCGATGGCGGCGATACCCGGATTGCGGTTGCCGGCACAGGCATAGAGGTCGGCTGCGGAGTCCTCCAGCGCCCTGGCGATGGCGTGTTCGCGGCCGCCACCGCCGACCAGCAGCACAGTCTCCGTCATACCCGAACTGCGACGAGCCGCGACCCTAAGCGTTGCCCTTCGCCGCGTGACCGGGTCGAACGTCGGGCCGCTTCGAGGTGCTCTCCTGGCTCGCCGCCACCGCCGGTCCCTTGTACGTCGGGCCGGTAGGTTCGGGTATGAGCGACCCGACGAGCCGGAACCGGCTCGACGAGGAAGAGAGTCCCTACCTCCGCCAGCACGCCGACAATCCCGTCAACTGGCAGCCCTGGGACGATCAGGCGAAGGAAGCGGCCAGGGAGCGGGACGTCCCCATCTTCCTCTCCGTCGGCTACGCGGCCTGCCACTGGTGTCACGTAATGGAAGAGGAGAGCTTCGAGGACGAGGCGGTAGCGGAAATCCTGAACGACCACTTCGTCCCGATCAAGGTCGACCGCGAGGAACGTCCCGACGTCGACCGCATCTACCAGACCATCTGTCAGCAAGTGACGGGGAGGGGCGGCTGGCCCCTCTCGGTCTGGCTCACTCCCGAAGGCAAACCGTTCTACGTCGGGACGTACTTCCCGAAGGAGCCCCGCCGGAACATGCCCGGCTTCACCCAGTTGCTGGAAGACGTCCACGACTCCTGGAGCGACCAGGAGGACCGCCAGGAAATCGAAAACCGGGCCGAGCAGTGGACGAGCGCCATCGAAGGCGAACTCCAGGACGTACCCGACCAGCCCGGCGAGGCGCCCGGCGACGAACTCCTGGAACAGGCCGCCCAGGCCGCCGTCCGGGGAGCCGACCGGGAACACGGCGGCTGGGGCCGGGGCCAGAAGTTCCCCCAGACCGGTCGGATTCACCTCCTGCTCGCCGCCCACGAGCGAACAGACCGCGATCCGTTCCGCGAGGTGGCCACCGAAACTCTCGATGCGATGGCGAACGGGGGACTGTACGACCACGTGGGTGGCGGCTTCCACCGGTACTGCACCGACCGCGAGTGGGTCGTCCCCCACTTCGAGAAGATGCTGTACGACAACGGCGAACTCCCCCGGGCGTTCCTCGCCGGGTACCAGATCACCGGCGACGAACGGTACGCGAGAGTGACCGCAGAGACGTTCGAGTTCCTCCAGCGGGAACTCCAGCACCCCGAGGGTGGATTCTACAGTACCCTGGATGCTCGAAGCGAGGGTGAATCGGGCGAGCAGGAGGAAGGGGCCTTCTACGTCTGGACCCCCGACGAGGTCGAAGCTGCTATCGACGACGAACTGGACGCAGACCTGTTTGTCGACCGGTTCGGCGTCACCGAGCGAGGAAACTTCGAGGGCGAGACCGTGCTAACGATCCGGGCGACCGTCGGCGACCTGGCTTCCGAGTACGACCTGGCCGAAGGCGACGTTCGCGACCGGCTGGACCGCGCCAGGGAACAGGCGTTCGAGCACCGCGCCGAGCGGCCCCGGCCGGCCAGAGACGAGAAGGTCCTGGCCAGCTGGAACGGCCTGGCCATCTCGGCGCTTGCCGAGGGCGCCATCGTCCTCGACGACGGGTACGCCGACGTGGCTGCCGATGCCCTCTCGTTCGTCCGGGAGCACCACTGGGATGATGCGGAAGAGTCCCTCAACCGCCGTTGGGCAGAGGAGGTGACGAAAGTCGACGGCTACCTCGAGGACTACGCCTTCCTCGGTCGCGGCGCCCTCGACCTCTACCAGGCGACCGGCGACGTCGACCACCTGGCGTTCGCGCTCGACCTGGCCCGGGGTATCGAGCGGGAGTTCTGGGACGACAGCGCGGGAACCCTGTACTTCACCCCCGCCGAGGGCGAGTCGCTGGTGGCCCGGCCGCAGGAGGTCACCGACCAGTCGACGCCGTCTAGCGCCGGCGTCGCTGCCGAACTGCTCGCAGACCTCGACCACTTTGTCGCCCACGACCGCTTCGGGACCATCGCCGAGCGCGTCGTCGAGACCCACTCGAACAAGATCGAGGCCAATCCGCTCCAGCACGCCTCGCTGGCCCTCGCTGCCGACCGAGTCGCGGGAGGGTCGCTCGAACTGACGCTCGTGGCCGACGACCAGCCGGACGCCTGGCAGGAGCTGCTGGCCGACCGCTACCTTCCCGACCGGCTGCTGGCCTGGCGGCCCGGCGACGAGGAGCGGATGGAGGAGTGGCTGGAGACGCTGGGCCTGGAGGATGCACCACCGATCTGGGCCGACCGCAGCCTCCGTGACGGCGAGCCGACGGTCTACGCCTGTCGGTCGTTCACCTGCTCGCCGCCCCAGCACGACCTGGGTGACGCGCTGGACTGGGCGGACGAACGGCTCTCACCGGAGACGTAGCCTATTCGGGAGTGGCGTCGGGGTCCGGTGCCGCGTCGGTCTCGGCGCTGTCGTCCGTCGCCGGGCCGAGTTCGTCCTCGATCTGGTCTGCGAGGTAGACGGCGATCGGGACGCCCTCGTCCTCGACGAAGCGGGTGACCTCCTCGCCGTTTCGTTCGACGACGACGGTCGGGATGTACTCGATTCCGTACTCGTCGGTGCCCTCGCCCTCCTTGTCCTGGTCGACGGGTAGGTGTTCAACGCGTCCGTCCGGAACGTTGGCGGCGTCTAGAGCCGCGCCGAAGTCGGGAAGCTGCGCCCGGCAGTCCTTGCACCAGTCGCCGCCCCACACCTTGTATGTCAGTTCGTGCCTGTAGTTGCCGAGGGTGTCGACCGTATTGGCGTAGGCGTCTGCTACCCACACCGGATTCGGCTCCATCGTTTCGAGAGTCATGGTAGCCACTATGTGACGGGGTGGTATAATGGCCCCGTTCGAGGGGTTACTGGCGAGATCGGCGGCCTGCAAGTGCCGCCTCGTCGTTGATTGGGCGGGCTCCCCGAGTGACTCGTGACGATCCATGTCCACTGACCAGACCGAACAGCTACTCGTCGAGGGCGTCCAGGAGCTCTATTACGCGGAACAACAGCTCGTCGACGCGCTCGACACCATGGCCGAAGAAACGGAGGACGAAACCACCAGCGAGGCCTTTGCCGAGCACCGCGAGGAGACGAAAGAACACGTCGACCGGCTGGAGCGAGTGTTCGAGAAGCTGGACGAACAGCCCGAGGAACGGCGAGAGCAGGTCCTCGACGCGCTGATCGACGAACACGAGGCGTTCGCACGGAACAACGAAGGTGCAATGCTGGACCGGTACAACATCGCCGCCGGCCAGAAGACCGAGCACTACGAGATCGCCGCCTACGGCACCCTGACGTCGCTGGCGGGCAAACTCGGTCACGACGAGGCTGCCGACCTCCTCGAAGAGACGTTGCGCGAGGAAGAAGCCGCGCTCGACGAACTCGCACGGGCCGGCGAACAGTTCGACGAGCAGAAGGTGGCCGGCGACTGACGGGCGCTACCCTACCCCAACCGTTCTCGCAGTTCGTCGACGAGCACGTGGCGGTGACAGCGCTTCGATTCACCCTCGAAACAGACGAAGACGACCGTCTCGCCGGCATCGACCCGGTCGGCGAGGGCGTCGAGGCGGTCCTGGACCTCGGACGACTCGGTGACGTACTCCTGGTACCGCTGCTCGAAGTCCGTCTCCTCCCACGCGGCGTTGTGGGCGCCTTCGCTACACATTCCCTGCATTTCGAGGTCTTCCTGTCGGTCCTTGGTCTCGCTCAGTAACTCCTCCGGCGGTCCGAGTTCGGGATAGTTCTCGTCGACAGTGCTCCGGAACCACCCGGTTGGACGGCGGACGACACCCACGAGAAACTCCTCGCCGGAGAGGTCAGCCATGTCGTGCTGGATGGCGGCGTGGTACGTCTCGTCGACGGTGCCCTCGACGGTCATGGTCGGACGTTGGCGAGGACGACCCAAATAGCCAGCGTCCGGAACGACGGCACGCACTGCCGGGGGCGAGGAGGGTTTTAAGCGCCCCGCTCCAAGGGCCATCCAGTGAAAGACAGCATCCTCGAGACCGTCGGCTCGCCCCTGGTGAAGGTCGACTCGCCGGACGGGACGACGGTCGCCGCGAAGGTCGAGTCGTTCAATCCCGGCGGATCGGCCAAGGACCGCCCGGCCATCTCGATGGTCGAGGCCGCCGAGGAGTCGGGGAATCTCCAGCCCGGCGACACCATCGTCGAGCCGACCAGCGGGAACACCGGCATCGGGCTGGCGCTGGTCGGGGCGGCCAAGGGGTACGACGTCCGACTGGTGATGCCGTCCTCGAAGTCGCCCGAGCGCCGGCAGATCATGAGGGCCTACGGCGCCGAACTGGACCTGGTCGACGGGACCATCTCCGACGCCCGGGACCGGGCCGACGAACTCACCGAACGAGAGGGCTTCGTCCAGATGCACCAGTTCGAAAACCCGGCGAATCCGCAGGCCCACTACGAGACGACGGGGCCGGAGATCGTCGAACAGGTGGGGGACAGGACGGTCGACGCGCTCGTCGCCGGCATCGGGACAGGCGGGACGATAATGGGGACCGGCCAGCGGCTCCGCGAGGCGTTCCCCGACGTCGAAATCGTTGGGGTCGAACCGGCAGAAAACGCCGTCCTCTCCGGCGAGGAGCCGGGCGACGACGACTTCCAGGGCATGGGCCCGGGCTTCGTCAGCGAGAACGTCGATGTCGACTTCCTAGACGACGTCGAGAAGGTCAGCATCGAGGCCGCCGAGGACGAGTGCCGTCGACTCGCCCAGGAGGAGGGCGTCTTCGTCGGGCAGTCTTCCGGCGGGTCCTGCGTGGCAGCGAAGCGCGTCGCCGAGCGCCTCCGGGACGAGGTCGACGACCCGCTCGTGATTACCGTCTTCTGGGACTCCGGCGAGCGCTACATGTCGACCGGGATGTTCGACTGAGGGCCGGTATCCGGCTATCGGACCGACGTCAGGCCGGACTCGGTCCCGAATCGGACCGGTAGGACCTGACGTAGTAGAAAATCACCGGAACGCCGAGTGCGGTCGGCCAGAGCCACCGGACGGCCGTCGGGAGGAAGGAGAAGTTCACGGCCGAAAACGCCGAGACGGCGGCGATGTAGCCGGCGCACATCCGCTGGAGGTGGTCGAACAGCCAG
Organism: uncultured Halobacteriales archaeon; assembly: GCA_964523745.1. GTDB lineage: Archaea > Halobacteriota > Halobacteria > Halobacteriales > Haloarculaceae > CAZGAX01. The sequence continues at coordinate 8,615 of CAZGAX010000083.1, forward strand.
GCCCGGGGCTCGGACTCGCCGCTCCGGAACTGCCGGACGTCGGCCACGGCGACCAGCGCCGCGATGGCACCGAAGACCAGGACCACCGGGGCGAAGGGCGAGCCGTCCCGGGTGAGCCAGCCACCGATCGCGAGCAGTGCGACGCCCGACAGTCCGAGGAGGGCGACGGCCACCCAGTCGACGAGCGCCGGTTCGTCCGCCGGCCGTTTGCGAGAGAGCACCCGGAAGCCGGAGAACACGAAGTAGTAGCTGAACACCGCGATGAACACCAGGAACAGACGCAACGTCGTCTGTTCGAAGGCGTACAGAACGAGCGTCGACGCCGCGACGAACGTCATCGCGAAGACGAAGGCGCGGCCCAGCCGCCGGTGTCGACGGCCGCCCTTCTCCGTGGCCAGCGCCCCAGCGCCGGCGAACAGGGCCAGAAAACCCGCCAGGATGTGCAGGCCGAGCGTTACGCCCTCCGGAGACGCCTCGACCACGCGTCAGTCACCCCTGCTGGACGGATGTCGGTCGCCCGGTCGGCTGTGGTAGTTCACGAACTGACGTTCTCGCTCGTCCGACATAAGTCTACCGAGTGAACACTCACTTAGTAAGTGAAGATCGGGTCGAGCCTCACGTCGGACCGAAACGGTCTCAGGAGGATTCGTCGACCACGAGCCAGTCGACGTAGGCCGAGACCTGGTCGTACAGGCTTTCGCCGGCGTCGTCCATCCGGAGTGCGAGGTAGAACCCGGTCGACCCGTCGGCTGCGGCGTTGAGCAGCGCAGCAGTCCCCTGCGGGTCGACCTCGCGGAAGACGCCCGCTTCGATACCATCCGCGATGATTTCCGCGAGATGGTCCTGGGTCGTCCGGACCATCGCCCGGAGGGGAGCGCGTAGCGTTTCGTTGTACGGGGCGTGAGAGAGCAGTTCCATGACGGCGATGTTGAGGCCACGGGCGTCCTCGTCTTCGGGGTCGACGAACAGGTGGTCCATCGCGGCCCGCAGTTGTGCCTCCGGGTCGGTTGCCCCGCCTTCTTCGAGGTCGGCACCCAGGTGGTCCGCCGCCGCGTCGAGGAACACGGCGATCATCTCGTCTTTCGAGTCGTAGTGGTAGTACAGTCCCGCCTCGCTCTTCTCGCTCTCGGCTGCGATCTTCTTCGTCGTCAGCCGCTCGTATCCGTGTTTGGCCAGTGCCGTGCGAACCGCTCCCGCTACCTCCGCCTCGACGTCCGGAGGGACCGAATCCTCGTCCATGACGGTTAGTGAGCGTTCACTCGTATCGGTCTTTCGCTCCGGCGGACCGACTCTCCGTCGAGTCCGCGTCGACCGGCTGGTGTCCACCGGTTGATGTTGACCGGCTGGTGTCGACCTGCTCGTATCAACCGAGGTGTCGACAGCTCAGGCCTCGAATTCGTCTTCGGTCACCCGCACCCGGATCGTCTCGTCGACGGGCCGGAGGTCGTAGTCGGGGAGCGTCTCTCCGGTCCGGGTGACGAGCATGGGTTCCACGAGGCGTGGGAGCGGGCCACCGCTGTCGTCGGCCCGCGACGTCCCAGCGGCGTCCTGGTCCGGAGTGGATTCGGACCCGTCTCCATCACCGGTTCCGTCTGCATCGTCGGTTCCGTCTGCACTGTCGGTCCCGTCGGTATCGTCGCCGTCGTCCGCTCCGAAGACCGGGCCGGCGACGTCGTCGCCGTTCGGACTGTCGCCGGTCGACGCAGAGCCGCCGCGCTCGACGCCGTAGACCTTGAGGAAGCGGCCGGAATCGTCCGGTGCGATTTCGTCGTCGCGGATCGCTTTCGCGAGGTCCCTGGAGAGCCACTCCGTCTCGCTGACGGACGGTTCCATGACCAGCGCCTCGTCGACGAACCGGATCAGGTACCAGTTCAGGTCGTTCAGCAGCGAGACGGCGGCGCCGAGGCTCACCGTGTCCAGGGCGACCGTGTTCTGGTACGGCGCACGGAGGTCGTAGGTCGACAGGGCTTCCCGAGAGGTCTCCCTGGAGAGGAGTTCGTACCGGAGCTCGACGTCGTCGTCTCCGACCAGGCAGACCCGCGTCATGCCGGATGGCAGGCGGGGCGGGCGGAAATCGATTACGCTCCGTCAGACGCCTGTCGGACGTCCCTACCACCAGCCAGGTCCCAAGTTCTCCAGCCAGGTCCCAAAATCCCCGGCCAGGTCACCGAATCGAGGCTTCGGCCCGCTCGAACGACACCGCGGCGGCAGCTTCCCGGGCGAGGCGGTCGACGTCGTCCGGCTCCCGCTCCCGCACCGACTCCAGCGAGGCGTTGGTCTCCGGATACGTCGGCGCCACGCGGTTGCAGCCCGCCGAAATAGTGGCGTCTTCGAACGTCCCGATTTTCCGAGCCAGTTCGGTGATCGTCGTCTTGTCGGTCGTCAGTAGCGGCCGGTGAATCGGCAGATCCGTCACCGCTGCCGTCGCCCGGAGGTTTGCGGTGGTCTGGCTGGACTTCTGGCCGATGGCTTCGCCGGTGACGATACCGACCGCGCCGACGTCGTCCGCTACGTACGCCGCGATACGGAACATGAATCGCCGGAGGCCGACCATCCGCACGACGTCCATCGTCTCGACGATGCGGTCGACGCCGTCGCCACCGGGGGCAACGCCCAGTTCCAGGTCGAGATGTGGGGCGTACCGGCGGAGGTGCTCGACGGTCGTTTCGGCCCGCGCCCGGTGGTCGGGGCCGCCGTAGTCCCCGAGGTCGACGTACAGCGGATATATCGGTGCCCCTCGCTTCATCGCCAGCCATGCCGCGACGGGAGAGTCGATGCCGCCGCTGACCAGCGCCACGAGGGGGCGCTGCGTCCCGACCGGCAGTCCGCCCGGTCCGTCGCGCTTTTCGAGGAACACGAACGCTCGCTCCGGCCTCGCCTCGACGTAGAACGTCAGGTCGGGGTCCTCCAGGTCGACGGCCGGGTCTATGCCCGCGTCCTCGGCCGCCTCCCAGACGGCGGCACCCCCGTCGGATTCTAGGTCGGTGCTCGCGAAGTCGTGGACGTCGGCCTCTCCGGCCCGACGGGCTCGGACGGCGAACGTCCCACCGTCGTACCGTTCCCCGGCCGTTCGGGCCAGCGCGTCGTAGACGGCGTCGGTCGTCGGGTCGACGACGAGTGCCGGGCTGGCAGAGACGACGCCGAAGGTGTCCGTTGCTGCGTCGGTGGCGGCTTCCACGTCGGATTCGGCGGACTGGACGTAAATTCGAGTCCGTTCTCGTTCGACCTGGGCGTCGACGTTCCGGTCGGCGAGGACGGCCGCGAGGTTGTCGCGGAGCCGTCGCTCCATCTTCGCCTGGACCTGGGCGCTCTTGACGCCGATCTCCCCGTGACGGACCACCACGGTGTCGGCGCCGGGCGGATGCATGGCGGCGCCTAGACGGGTCGAGGGCTTAGGAATGTCGGCCCGGCTGTCGTCGGTCGGGCTCAGAACGTGGACAGTTCGCCGTCGACGACGCGCTGGGTGATCGACGTGACGTCTGCGAGTTCGTCGTCGATGGCGGCCTCGATTTCGGGGCGGATGTCCGAGAGGGCGACGCCGTCATCGGTGACGACCTTCGCGTCGGCGACGTGTGGCCGGTCGATGGGCTGGCCGATCTGGCTGAGGAGGCGGACCTGGAGGTCGCGGATGCCGTCTACCTCCTCGGCGACGGATTCGGCCAGTTCCGTGCTCAGGAGGTTGTAAATCTTGCCGATGTGGTTGACGGGGTTCTTGCCGCTCGTGGCCTCCATGCTCATCGGCCGATTGGGGGTGATAAGGCCGTTGGCGCGGTTGCCCCGACCCACAGAGCCGTCGTCGCCCTGTTCGGCGCTCGTTCCCGTCGACGTGAGGTAGATAGAGCCCTCGTCGTAGTCGTCTGCGGTGTTGACGTGGACGGTCACGTCGCGGTCGGTGATCTCCCGGGCGACGTCGGTGACGTACTCCCGGACGGCCTCGACGGCGGCCTTGTAACGTTCGAGGTCGGCGACGTGTTCGTCGATCATCGCGACGGCGACGGTGACGTCGACGTGGTCGCGCTCACGCTTGCCCATCACCTTGATGTCCTGGCCGACGACGGGGTTGTCGTCGCTGTAGGGACCGTTGAGCCGGCGCTCAGTCTCGTAGACGATCCGTTCGGTCTCGGTGAGGGGTGCGTGGCCGACGCCGTAGCTCGTGTCGTTTGCCATCGGGACGGCGCCTTCCTCGCCGAAGACCGTCTGGAGGTCGCCGCTGCCCTCGCCGAGGCGGACGTCGACGATGATGTCCGACCCGACGTCGAGGTACGGGAACGTCTCGTCGAGGTAGTCGCGGGCCGCATCGAGGGCGATCGTCTCTGCGGAGAACCGCTGGCCCTCGTAGGTCTTGGTCGCCCGACCGACGATCAGCAGGTAGATCGGTTCGAGCATCTCGCCGCCGCCGAAGGCCGGCGCGGCGGTGCCCGCCACCAGTTGTGTCTCGTCGGTGTTGTAGTGGAGGACCTGGTCGAACCGGTCGATGTACTCCTGGGCCAGAGCCCGACAGACGCTTTCTGCGACGCCATCACAGATCGAGTCCGGATGGCCGATCCCCTTTCGCTCGACGATCTCGACTGCCTGGTCCTCGACGGCCTGCCCGCTGGCCGGCTCGACGCGTATGTTCCGCTCGCTCATTGGAACTGGCTTTGGCGGCGCCCAGTCTATAACTTTCGGAAAGTTTTTCGCTAGCTGTGATTACTACAGCACATTACTCCGCGAGCAGGAGGCCGAGGTAGGAGGTTGTGGTCTGGTCGGTCGGGTCGAGGCCGAGGTCCCGGAACACGTCGTAAATGGCCTTGCGAGCCGCTTCGTGGTCGTCGGTCGCGTCCGTCTCGACTTCGACGAACTCCCCGAGGCCGTCGACAGAGTCGAGCACGACGGCGTAGGGGCCGTGCTGCCAGATCTCGCGGTCTTTCTCGACGGTGGCTGCCGGCTCGAAGCCGAGCGCGTCCAGGATGCCGTCGGTCGCCTCGGCGTCGGCGACGGCGGTCTCGATCTCTCTTCTCGTCTTCGATTCGGCTTCGATGCGTGGTCCCTTGTACGTGAGTTCGACAGTCGTGGTTCCCTGGCGAGTTTCGCGGCGAACCCGGAGGGCCTCGTCGGTCTCCGCGAAGTTCCGGTGTGGCGCGTCGTAGTAGGTGTCGACCTGTCGAACCGTCCCGTCGCGCTCGGCGTCGAGCGCTTCCAGGCGGTCCCTGACCGGGTCGTGGGCCGCCCGCACCTTGACCTCCACCTCGTACATGGCTGCCCTCTCGACCGCTAGGTGGAAAAGCCCCGCCGATCTGGGCCTGTCGGCCCAATTTTCTCACCGACCACGACCGACACGCTCGGTCGTCGCCTATCGTCGGGGAAACGTTGTCCTTAAGAGTACAACGAGTCACCCTCGGGGTATGAGCAACGACTCCGAGGCCGAGGCGGCCGAGGCTGCGGACGCAGACGACGCCGAAGACGAGGTCGCAGGACTCCAGGACGGCGACTTCGTAGAGATCGACTACACCGCCCGCACTGTCGAAAGCGGCGACCTCGTGGACACGACCGACCCCGACGTCGCAGAAGAGGAAGGCGTCGAGACCGACCAGGAGTTCGCCCCCCGGACGATCGTCCTGGGCGAAGGCCACATCTTCGAATCCGTCGAAGACGACATTATTGGCTCCGAGGTCGGTGATTCCGGGTCCGTGACCGTCCCGGCCACCGAGGCCTTCGGGGAGTACGACGACGAGCAGGTCCGGACCATCAGCAAGGACAAGATTCCCGAGGACGACCGCTACCCCGGCGCCCAGGTCCAGATAGACCAGCAGCAGGGCTTCGTCGAGACCATCATCGGTGGCCGCGCCCGGGTCGACTTCAACCATCCCCTGGCTGGCGAGGACATCGAGTACGAGTACGAGATCCTCAGCGAAGTACAAGACCGCCAGGAGCAGGCCGAGGGCCTGCTCAACATGTTCCTCGACCTCGACCTGAACGTCTGGTTCCAGACCGACACGGTCGAGGAAGAACAGCTCGTCGAAGACGAGGACGAGGGAGACGAGGAGGCACAAGCCGAGGGCGAGGAAGAAGCCGAAGCCGACGAGGAAGAAGAGTCCGAGCCCGAGTACGAGACCGTCGAGGTCGAGAAGGAGTCGCTGTACATCGAGGCGACGCCCCAGCTGACGATGAACCAGCAGTGGATGATGCAAAAACAGCAGATCGGCCAGCAGCTCATCGACATGCTCGGCGTCGACCGCATCGTCATTCAGGAGACCATCGAGGGCGGCGGCATGGGTATGCCCGGCATGTTCGGCGGCATGGGCGGCGGCGGTGGCGCCGACCTCGAGGCCGCACTCGAAGAGGCCGACGTCGACGCCGACGAACTGGCCGAAGAACTCGAAGAGTAGCGGCCGGTCACGTCCGGACCGTTCGTTTGTCTACGCGAACGTATTTTACCGTCGGACCGGAAGGTCCACGCGACCGATTGGAAGACGGCATCGATAGCCATGGATTCAGGGCAATCAGAGCGGGCAGTCGAAGCGGTGCTGGAGTCGCTACGGGACGACGTCGAATCGGAGAACGTCGAGGCGACGATTCACGAGGACGACAGCAACATGACGCCGATGCTCGTCGTCGAGTTCGGCCAGGGAGCTGACCGTACAACCGTCCTCAGGACGCTGTATCGGGCCGAAGGTCCGGTGGAAGTAACAGGTATCTACGACCACAGGGCCGTCGTCCGGGGTGCAGACTGGGGCGAGTGAGGTCGAGTCGACCCAGACCGGCGCCTTCTAGTCGTCGACGTCGACGGGATCGGACCGGTCGTAGCGGTCCTGGAACTCCCGTTTCGCCCAGTCGAGCACGTCTCCGTCCGTCGACTCGACCATGACGCTCGGCATCCCGCCCTGGTGGTGGCCCGTGAGGACGACCGTCTCGTCGTCGACGACGCCGAGCGCGTAGTCGACGTCGCCGTCCCAGACCCGGAACTCGACCGTCGGAACGTCGGTGAACTGTCCATTCTCGAAGTCGACGTCTCGCTCGGCCGCATCCAGCTGGTGGCTCGGCACCATCCCGATTATCTCGGCGTCGGGTTTCCGGGCGACGCGAGCCGTGACGTCGATGTACGCCGGATTGTAGTGTGGTCGGTAGCCGTGTATCTGCGTGGCGTCCTCGAATATCGACCGGACGCGGTTGATGACCGAATAGGGCTCCTTCTGCGAGGCGGTCCGCCACCTGGCGTCGGCGAGCCTGGCGACGTCGAAATCGAACTCCTGCAGGGGAAAGGCGTCCGGGTAGTCCGCGAGGTTCTCGACGACGGTCATTACGCCTTCGATCGGCCGGATCCTGTCGACGAAGAACGTTCCGAGTGACGTTAGCCGGTAGTCCCGGTCGGCGTCTTCGCGCACCCAGCCTTCCTCGCGTAGCTTGGTCAGGTTCCGGTTCAGCGTAGACTGGGGAACGTCCAGGTCAGTCCGGAGGTCTCCGAACCCCCGTGGCCGGTCGTCCAGTTCCAGGAGAATGTCCCAGCGCGTTTCAGACCCGGTCAGAAAGTTGAGAGCGTCGACGTTGTCCATGGATGCGTTCTCGATTCTCCACTGCGTGGTTCGTTTCAGCACTCACACTATCGATGCCTGCCAACTAGATTCGGAACTGTCAGCCTGTACCTGTCAGGTAATTACGCCCGGAGTACAAGTAGGTAGTGGCAGATCGGGACGGTGACGTCCGGAACCGCCCGACAGAGGAACTTCCGGAGGGTGAGTTGCTCCCACTCACCGGGAGTTCTCCGACTGCGTTAGACCGTACCGGTGTGGCGAACCTGCCCACCGGCTGCGTTTACGGGATGTTCCCTGGTACCATGGTGTGTGCCATTGGGGTGCACACTACCATGAAACGCAGGCAGTTCGTCAAAGGACTGGGAGCATCGACGGCAGGTATCGGGCTCGTTGCCGGTGCGGCGGACCCCGTCGCGGCCGGCAACTTCGCCTGGGATTCCTACGAGGGGTACAGTTACCTGAAGTACACGCCGAGTGACGGGTCGTCGGGCGCCCCGCTCGTCCTGGGACTGCACGGCTGTACGCAGGAGCCGGACGACTTCGCAGAGGCGATCCAGATTGACTACTGGGGAGACCAGTACGGCTTCTCGGCAGTGTTCCCGAACCAGAACGACTTCTACAACTACGCCGACTGCTGGAACTGGTACTACGATTACAACTGTGACCGGTACTCGGGCAGCGGGTGGGACATCGCACAGATGTTCCAGCACGAACGAGACCAGCTCGGCGCCGACCCGGACCGGGGGTACGTCCTGGGCTTTTCGGCCGGTGCGGCCTTCACGCCGAACCTGATCGTGAACTACCCGAACCTCTACGCCGCGGCCGGTATCCACTCCGGCGTCGAGTACGACGCGGCCGATTCCGCGAGCGGCGGGACCTACGTCATGGATAACGGCGGTCCCGACCCGCAGACGCAGGGTT
>CAZGAX010000084.1:0-16955 GCA_964523745.1 uncultured Halobacteriales archaeon
GATGGCGTCGTCGGCCCCGACCTCGTGGAAGTGAGTCGATTCGAGGTCGGTGCCGTGGACCGCTGCCTCGGCCTCGCCGAGGATTTCGAAAACTGAGAGCGCGTCGGCCTCGACGCCTGCCGGAAGGGCCATCGACTCGACGATTTCGACGACTTCCCCGTAACTCCGGTGGGGGCCGTGGCCCTCTGCCGGCGGGTGGTCGTGAGAATGGTCGACGTGGCTGTGGTCGTGGCCGTGACCGCCGTCGTGGTCGTGACTGTGGGAGTGTTCGCCGTCGTGGTCTTGAGAGTGCTCGTCCCCGCCCGACTCCTCGTGCTCGCCGGTCAGCCGGACCGAGACGGCCGTGGCGCTGATCCCCTGTCTGGTGGCCTCGGCCACGTCGTACTCGACGTCGAAGGCGTCCTCCACGGGGGCGAGAGCGTCCCGGTCGGCGCCAGCGGCGAGGAGGGCGCCGAGCAGCATGTCCCCACTGGCCCCCATCCGGCCGTCGAAGGCGAGCGTTCGCATACCAAAAGCGTTGGCGCCGTGGCTCAATAACCCTCCGTCTCAGGTCGTCACGACGAGCTTGCCTACGCTCTCTCGGTCCTGCATCGCGGCGAAGGCCGCACCGGTCTCGTGCAGGGGGTACGTCTCGTCGATTTCGGGGGCCAGGTCGCCGGACGCGACGAGGTCGACCAGCCGTTCGAGGTCGGTCTGGGTGCCCATCGTGGAGCCGACGACGTGCTTGTGGCCGAGGAACAGGTCGGGAACGTCGATTTCGGAGGTCCGACCGGCGGTCCGGCCACAGACTACCATCCGGCCGCCGCGCCGGAGGACGTCCAGTCCGACTCGGGTGTAGGGCCCGCCGAGGTGATTGACGACGGCGTCGGGGGTGCCGATGGCTTCGACCGCCTCCCGGATTTCCTCGGGCTGCATTTCCTGGATAGCGTGGTCGAGTCCCAGGCCCTCGACCGCCTGGAGCTTGGACGCAGACGAGGACGTGCCGATGGTCTGGACGCCCCGGACGGCGGCGAGCTGGACGGTGGCCACGCCGACGCCACCGGTGGCGCCGGGGACGAACACGAGGTCCCCCGGCTCGACCTCGGCCCGGCGGAGCATCTGGAAGGCGGTCATGTAGGCCGTCGGTACGGCTGCCGCCGTCGTGGCCGAGACGGAATCGGGGAGGGAGACGAGCCTATCGGCGGGGACGACGGCCGATTCGGCGAGGCCGCCGTGGAACAGCGAGAAGTTCTCGCAGAGCGTTTCGGGACCCTCGCGGCAGTACCGGCAGGTCCCGCAGGTCTCGTTCGGGCACAGGACGACGCGGTCGCCGGGCTCGACGTTCGTGACGGCCTCGCCGACGGTAGCGACCGTGCCGGCGACGTCGAGGCCGCTGACGAACGGGAGGTCGTCGGTGTCTACCATGGCGGAATCGCCCTCCAGGATCCAGAGGTCGTGGCGATTGATGGCGCACGCTTCGACGTCGACGACGGCCTCGTCAGGGTCTGGTCTGGGGTCGGGACGCTCGACGACGTTGACGCCCTCCGGCCCGACGAGGTCGGTGAATGCTGCGGCTCTCATTGGCTTTCGGGTGGACTGCTGGTCACTTAGCGATGATGGCCTATGGGATTCTGTCGACAGAACCGGGACCGCAACGACATTGAAAGCCCTCGGCCCGCTGGCGGTCGCTCTGTCGGATATTCTCGGTCGCTCCGCTCCCTCGAATAGGGCCGACAGAGCAACTCCACTTCGTCACCAGCGGGCCTCGCCCTTTCATCCACAAGGCCGCACCGCGACCGCCCCGCACCACGGGGGTGGTCGGCGGAGCCGACCACCTATAACGTGGCGGCGAAGCCGCCACGCACCCTCCCCAGCCGATTGCGGTGCTCGGCCTACGGCCTGCGCTCTCTGCTCACGGCGGCGAAGCCGCCGTTCGCACGGTCCGAGGGACCTTCGGTCCCTCGCTACTCATCCCTCGCGCCGACGGCTCAACCGCCTCCCTTCGGTCGGCGCCGAGCCAGCGCGCCAACCGCTGCCGCAATAGACCACGTCCTGGCGGACTGAAAGGGCGAACCTCGCTGGCGCTTTGTGTAGTCGCTGAGCGACCACTATCCGAACGAAGTGCGGATATGTCGCTCAGCGACCGCGACCGAGGTGAGGGCTTTCGAGGAAACTGCGGTCGTTGCGAGAGCTAGAACGTGACTAGCTTCGTATCATCGGGGACCAGCCAGATGAACACCTGTTCAGATGTTCATTCGTCGTGAATCTGCTCGCCAGCGTGAAGGCGCCGGGCGATGTCGAACGTCTGCTCGGAGGCCCGACGCGTCGGGAAGTGGGCAGCCATGTACCGAGCGGTGGCAATCAGCGGAAGCCGGGCATCCGCAGCGTCGTCAGCCCGCTCGAAGCGACGGATCGCACCCTCGACGTTCTGGAGGGTGTGGAACTGCGGGTCCTCCCGGAGCAGCCCCTTCCCGAGCGTCCGAATCAGGTCCCGGGGGTCACCGTCGGCGGCGAAGTGCTCGGCGACGAGCCGACCCGCCTCGTCGACCCGACCCTGCTCGTCGAAGGCATCGAGTACGGCCGTCCGGATCTCGTCGGGCGCCCGGTCGGTCTCGCCGGGCTCGGGAATCGGCGCCGCCGGTTCGTTGAGGAACCGGTCGAGGTAGACGCTGGCGGCGCCGTCGATGGCCGGCCGGTAGGCCTCGATAGCATCCGTCCGACGAGCGAGTTCGTGGGCGGCGTTGGCGTAGCTGAAGGTGTGGTGGACGGTGTTCCAGTCGCTGAACTCGTTGCTCGTCCCGAAGTGGGCGACCCGTCGCGTCGCCGCGTCGGCGACGGCGTCGGTCAACTGCGCTGCGGTGGCACCGTCCCGGATGGCGTCCTGGAGCGCATCGACGACGGCCTCGGGGTCGTCTTCGAGGAGGGTGTCGACGAAGTCGTCGGGGCGGCTCCAGGATTTGCCCTCCCCCGCAGCCACGAGGTCCGGAAGGGCGTCGTAGGTGTCGAAGACCATCCCTGCAACGTCGACCGGCTGGCGCCACTGGGACCGCTCCTCGGCCCGGCTGGCGTCGGTAAACTGCTGGACCAGGGAGGCGAAGACGTCCTCCGCGCGGTCCCAGCCGACGTGATCCAGCGTCTCGCAGGCCTTGTTGACGAAGTCCAGCGTGTGGCCGGTGTTCATGTAGAGGTGGTCAGTCGCGGCGGCGAGGAGGATCTCGACGGCGTCGTCTGGTGGGAGCACAGCGGCCGCCGTCCGGATGCACCGCTCTGCGCCATTGGCATCCCTCACTTCGCAGGTCTCGCGGAACCACTCCTTCAGCCGCTCCTTCGAGAGGTCCTCGTTGTCCAGGGCGTACTGGTCGAATCTGGGTGGCTCGCCGGCCGTCTCGTCGGCCACCTCGCGGGCTCCGACGTACATCGCCCGGAGCTTCTCGTCGTGGCCGACGTGGGTGTAGAGATTGGCCATCGTCCCCAGCGTCGTGAGACCGCGACCCCAGCCCATCGCCCGGTACGAGATGCCGAAATCCAGCGACGTCTCCAGCGGAGTACCGAATCCCTCGTCGTAGTCGTCGAGGTGGATGACCGCCTTCGCCATCACCAGCGGAATGTCCTCGGCGAGGCCGTCGACGAGGCGGTTGCGCCAGTGGGTTTCCGGGGGCACGTCGGGCTCGGGGTCCGGGTCGACGAACACCCCGCCGTCGTCGACTTCGACGGGGTAGGTCTGCACGTCGTCGGCCCAGACGTCGAAGGTGTCGCCACAGGCCAGTTCGAATCGTGCGTGGTGCCAGTGACAGGTGAGAAGTCCGTCCTCGACGGTGCCCTTCGACAGCGGAAAGCCCATGTGGGGGCAGCGGTTGTCGACGGCGTACACCTCGTCCTCGTGGTGGAACAGGGCGATGGCCTGGCCGCCGGGGGCGACGACCTGTCGACCCTCGGCCCGGAGGTCCGCCAGGTCTGCGACGCGAACGTAGTCAGCGGGTGGCATGTGGAAACGGAGGGCACGAACCCGGGTAAACGTTCGCTGAAGGCGGTTTTTGTAACGGAAACGAGGTGAGACGGGAGATTCGGCCTGGCTCGACCAACCCGGTCTATTGAAGTGGCCGAACCGATTACACCGGACTAACTGATGACCGAGGACTTCTACGACGTGCTGGGAGTCTCGCGGGACGCCGACGAGGACGAGATCCAGCAGGCATACCGCGAGAAGGTCCGGGAGTACCACCCGGACGTCAGCGACGAGCCAGACGCCGAAGAGAAGTTCAAGAAAGCGAAGAAGGCCAAAGAGGTCCTCACGGACGACGAAAAGCGCGACCTGTACGACCAGGTGGGCCACGACCGGTTCGTCGAGGCAGAAAAGCGCGGCGGCGTCGGCGGCGACGGCCAGGGTGCCGGCGGGATGGGTGGTATGGGCGGTATGGGTGGCGGCGGCCCGTTCGGGGACATGCAGGACATCTTCGACCAGTTCTTCGGCGGCGGAGGCGGCCGCGGCGGCCGGTCCGGCGCCAGGCAGGGTCGGGACCTCCGCACAGGACTGTAAATCGACCTCGAAGAGGCCTATCACGGCACCGAGAAGCAACTGACCGTCCGCCGGCCCGAGCGCTGTGACGAGTGTGACGGCAGCGGCCACCCGCCGGGAACCGACTCGCGGACCTGTCCCGAATGCAACGGCCAGGGCCAGACCACGCGGGTCCAGCAGACGCCGCTGGGACGGGTCCAGCAAACCGCGACGTGCCGGCGCTGTGAGGGCGAGGGGGCCCTCTACGAGGAGACCTGTTCGTCCTGCGGCGGCGAGGGCATCGTCCGGAACGAAGCGACCCTCACGGTCGAGATTCCACCGGGCATTCGCGACGGCCAGACGCTCCGGATGGACGGCGAGGGCGCCCCCGGCGAGAACGGCGGGCCGAACGGGGACCTCCTCGTCGAGATCGTGGTCACCGACCACCCCGAGTTCGACCGCGACGGCGACGACCTCGTGAAGACCCAGCCCATCTCCTTCCCACAGGCAGTCTTCGGCGACACCATCGAGGTCGAGACCCTGGACGGCAAAGTCGAACTGGAGGTTCCTTCGGGTACTCAGAGCGGCGAAACCTTCCGATTGCGGAAGAAGGGCATGCCGCGCCTCCAGCGCCGGGGCAACGGCGACCTGTACGTCCAGACCCGGGTCGTCACGCCCGAGAGCCTGAACGACGAGCAACGCGAGGCACTCCAGCAGTTTGCCGAGGCCGGCGGCGAGGAGGTCGACGTCGGCGGCGGCTTCTTCGACAAGATCCGCGACAGCTTCTAATCGTCGGTACTTTCACCTCCCCGTTTTCCCACTGCCGGACGGTTGGCTCCCACCTTTCGAGACCAGCCCGGGAGTACTTCACTGCCAGCGACGTACCGTACGGGGACGATGTCACTCGAAGAAGACGAGGAGACCGAGACGGTAGAATCGAGTGCCGAACCGACCGAACGTGGTTCGGAGGGGGCAGAGAGCGAGGAGTGGCTTGCCGAAGCGGGAGCCGAACTCCCGGAAGACCTCCGGGAACTCCTCGAACGGTTCCAGGACAGCGCCAACGCCCGGGCCGTCTTCGGCGACCCGGTCGAGCGGGCTGGCCGCACCGTCGTCCCGGTGGCCCGCTACGGGTTCGGATTCGGCGGCGGGTCGGGCACCGAACCCGGCGAGGAAGAAGGCGAGCCAGGCGGTGGCGGGATGGGCATGGGCGGCGGGCTGATGGCCCGGCCAGTCGGTGCCCTCGAAATCACCGACGACGACACCCGATTCGTCGGCGTCGGGAACCGCCGGCGGACCGCCGTCGCGGCCGTCACGGCGTTCTTCGCCGGCTGGCTGCTGGCCAGGGCCTTCGGCGGCTCCGGCGACTCACAGGAATCGGCAGACTGAGTTCCTCACTCGCCACTTCCGGCCGACCCGCTGGCCGCCAGCCGGCGCTCGTACTTCTCGAGTGCCTCGCCTAGCGCCGCTCCGGCGTCGACGTCGACCGAATCGGCGAAGGCGAGCAGCGCGAAGAGCGTGTCGCCCACTTCGTCGCTGGCGACGGCGACGTCGTCGGGTTCAGTTCCATAGTCTGTCGACTCGTTTATCTCCTTCCCGAGTTCTCCCAGTTCTGAGGTCAAATCGAGCAGCCGATAGGCCGGCGGTGCGTCCATGTCGTGCTCGGCTGTGAACTGTGCCACGCGGTCCTGGGCGTCGGAAACCATGACCGAGGCTGTCCCGGGCCCCACAAACCGATTTTGGTTGCGACGGACGTTTCTCACACTCGGTTGCGACGGGCTTTTCTCGCCGGTGGACCCATCCACGGGCATGGAGACGCTGGCCGACCTGGTCGCAGACGGCCGAAAGCGCGACGGGACCGCCCTCGCGCCGCCCCGGCGGTCCACGCCCTACAGCTACGAGGAATTCTGCACCGGGGCCTGGAAGACTGGCAACCTCCTCCGGCACTTCGGCGTCCACCCTGGCGCCTCGGTCGCGGTGGTCGTCGGGCCGAAGGAGCCGACTTCGGGGGACGAGCCAGGTCGACTGGGGGCCGGGGCCGACCCGCTGCTCGCGGTGCTCGGCGGGACACTCCTCGGCGCGACGGTCGACGTGACTCCCACCCCGGAGGTCGAGGCTCGAACGCTGGTCTGTCCGGCCGGCTGGCTCGACCGGTACGAGGTCGCCCCGGAATGTTCCCGCCTCGTCTACGGTGGGCCGCCGGAGGACCCCGACGTGGGCCACTTCGAACGCGAACGCTGGAGCGAAAATCCCGTGGCGCCGCCCGAAACCGTCGAGCCGGGTGCCGACGCACTTACCTTCGAGGGCAGGAATTTCACGCACGGCGATCTGGTTGACGCTGCGGTGGACGTTGCAGACGAGTTCGGTATCGAGGAGGGGGACGCCGTCGGCCTCGACACGCCGCTGGAATCCGTGGGTGCCGTGGTGGCCGGCGTCCTGGCGTTACTCGCCGTCGGGGCGACTATCGTGCCGGTTCCGGCGGACGGTAACCCTGAAGTCGTCGAATCGGATCTGGGTCTGGTGGTTTCGACGGCAGGCGACGCCACCGTTCCCACGGTCGATCCGGAGGCGGTCAGTGACCGGCTCGATACTCGCCGTGTTTGATCCCGAGGAGGAGCGTCACGACGCCGAAGACGAACAGGCCGCCGAGTACCATCATCACGGTGCTCTGGGACATCGGGCTCATTACGGTTCCTGCTGCCAGGAGGCCGAACAGGACCACGAACGCCACGATGGTCGTGGTCTGGTCGAAGTCTACCATGGATGCTGCTGGGTGTGCCAGCCTCAAAAGGGTGTAGTCCTCGGTGATTGGGTACGGTGTAGTGTGTCTACGTTCGCCGGCATCTCGTCGGTGACCAGCTGAAAGCCCCCGGCCGCTGGTGGGCTGCGACTCGCTGCGCTCCTCGTTCGCTTCGCTCACTGCGGTGCTTGCGTCGTCTCGCTCCACCACCGACCGGCCCCTTTCAGTCCCACCCCGTTGTTTGTGGCGTCGAGCGAAACCTGACGGCTGGTCGGTCTTGCGATTCCTGGCGGCTGGTCAATCAGTAGAAACCGGCGGGGGCAGTGTCGGTTACTCGGGCGTCGGCCGGACGAGATCCGCGAGGGTGACGACGATGCCGAGCAGCCAGCCCACCGGGACCGAGACGCCGAACCAGATGATGACGTGAGCGAACTCGGTGCGCTCGAAGTTGTCCACGAGATACTCCTTGACTCCGAACAGGTCCGGGCCTTCGAAGACGAACCACCGGGCGATGGAGTCGCTCCGGGACAGGACGACGTCGGCGACTGCGGACGAAAAGAGGGCCGCGACTATCGGCGGCAGGAAGATGGCCGTCATCGCCAGCGGATAGGCGAAGAGGACGGTGGTGAACCGGCCGCCGAGTCGCCAGAACAGGTATGCGAGTGCTGCTGCGACGATAGCGACGGCGCTGGCGGCGGCGACGGCCGTCACGCCGCCGGCTGTCAGGCTATCGCTGAACTGGAACTTGGCGAGGACGGCGAGGCCACCCCAGAGGACGACCACGAGGCCGACGACGCCGATGGCACCGATGCGGGCCGCGCCGGCACCGATGCGGCGGGTCTGGAACCGGAAGAAGTAGCCCAGGAGGACGAAGGGGTAGACGAGTGCGACGGCCGGCGCGCCGACGGCCGACCAGAGCTTGTAGAGGTACAGTTGCAGGCCGTCCTGGGGCTTCCACTTCCCGAGAACGGTTTCGTCGGCGCCGCGCTGTCGGGGATAGACGAACTCCATCCAGGTCTCGTGCATCCGCTTGAGGTCGAACTTCACCGCGTCGACCAGACTATCCTGCGTCCCGGCAGCCATGTTGTGCCGTCTTGATTGCGGCCCGGTATATGCTTTCGTATGACGACGGCCGGGCTAGTCCCAGGCGTCCGGCCCCCAGTCGGGGTTGATCTGCCGCTCGCCGCGGTCGAGGTCGGCGATGCGGTCCAGGTCTTCCTCGTCCAGGTCGAGGTCGAGACTCTCCCAGTTGTCCCGGATGTGGCTCTCGCTCGTGGCCTTGGGGATGGCCGTCACGCCGACCTCCCTGAGCCAGGCCAGACTGACCTGTGCGGGGCTGGCGTCGTGTTTGTCGGCAACGTCGGTCAGAACCTCGTCGTCGAGGACCGTGCCGCGGGCCAGCGGCGAGTAGGCGACGAGGTTCAGGTCGGTCTCGGCGGCGTACTCCCGGAGTTCGGTCTGCTGGAGGAACGGATGCATCTCGACCTGGTTAGCAAAGAGCGGCGCGTCGAGGACGTCTCTGGCGCGGTCGACGTGTTCGGGTTCGAAGTTCGACACGCCGACGTTCCTGATGGCACCACGGTCGTACAGGTCGTCGAACGCGGGGAGCGTGTCTTCGGGTTCGTACTCGTCGGCGGCCCAGTGAATGTACAGGAGGTCGACGTAGTCCGTGCCGAGGCGGTCGAGGCTCGCGTTCGTCGAGTGGATGACGTCGTCGTAGGAGAGATTCGACGTCCAGACCTTCGTCGCCAGGAAGACGTCCTCCCGGGGGACGTCCGCCCCGGCGATGCCTTCACCGACCGCGTCCTCGTTCCGGTAAATCTGTGCCGTGTCGACGTGGCGATATCCCATCTCGAGTGCCGTCCGAACGCTCTCGGCACACTGCTCGGGGTCGTCGTTTTTCCAGGTACCGAGACCGAGTCGTGGCATGCTGTCTACCGTCGGACCGCCGTCTACGGAGGAATCGGTGGCCATACAGTCGAGCAATGGGCGGCGGTCCGAAAGGCGTTGTGGACCGGCCCGTCAGCCGGAGTGAAGCCGGGGTCAACCCGACAGGCGGTGCCGGGCGAACCGGGCCAGCATCGGGAGGTCCGAGAGGTGGAGTAGCTTCCGGAACGCCAGTCGGTTCCCGCCGTTGATCTCGCTCAGTGCCTCCGTGGAGGTCCGCCGCAGGTCGGCCATCAGTCTGTCGTAACGGTTGTTCGACGCGAAGTAGAGGAGTTCGGTCATCAGCAAGCGGGCCTTCGCCTTCGGCGCTACGTTCTCGTGCCAGAGCTCCCGGTACAGCTCCAGGGTCTCGGCGGAGGTGTCCGTCTCGGCCGGCGTCAGCGCCGAGTCGATGGTGATAGCTGCCGCGCGGGCCGACTTCATCCCCTTGTGGATGCCTTCGCCCCACAGCGGGTCGATGGTAGGGACTGTGTCACCGATAGCGATGAAGCTGTCAGTCACCATCTGCCCGGGCTCCTGGATGTGGGCCGAGCCACGGTGTTGGCGGCCCTCGATACGTTCGGCGTCCTCGAAGCGGGGGTCGATGTCGAGCCAGTGGTCGAGGTAGCCGTCGATGGTCATTCCCTCCTTCGCTCGCTTGCTGTGGTACTCGTTCTGGATGTAACAGAGACCCACTTTGGCGGTGTCCTCGCCGGTGTGGAACAGCCAGGAGTAGCCCCCCGGCGCGAGGTCGTGGTCCAGCCGGAGCATCATCGCGTCCCGGCAGTCGGCGTAGTCGGGATGGTTCACGTGGACGTTCTCGAACTCGTACTCGATTCCGATGGCCTGGTGGTCGCGCTGGAGGTCGCTAACGCCGAGTTTCTTCGCCAGCGGTGCTGCGGGCCCGGTGGCGTCGACGACGACGTCGGCGTACACCTCCTCGTCACCGTCGTATCGCACCCCCACGGTATCGCCGTCCTCGGTGATCGGCGCAGTCACACGGCTGTCGAAGCGGTAGGTCGCCCCCCGGTCCCGTCCGTCCCTGACGAGGTACTGCTTGAACTTCGCGAAGTCCATGACCGCGCCGGCCTGGTGTTCCTTGAAGTGGTCGTTCGGCGACTCGATGACGACGCTGTCCGTGAAGTGCTGGACGACGTCGTCCGGTATCGAGAACGACGACATCATCGAAGGGAACGTGCCTGCCGTGGACTTGTTGCTCTGGCGGGGGAACTCGTCCTCGGGTTCGGTTTCGAGGACGAGAACGTCGTAGTCCCGCCCAGCGAGGTCCCTGGCACACTGGGCCCCCGCCGGGCCGGCGCCAGCGATGACCACGTCGAAGCGGTCGTCCATAGCATGAGCTATCGCGTCCCCCCTATGAGTCTTGCTGAATCCGGACACCAACCGGTAGCTACGTGGTTGTGCCGGGCGACCCCCGCCGGCCAACCGGCAGTATAAAGCCCCACCTGGACACAGGGACCGCCAACGCGGCCCACGCCGCAGTGTTACGATGCTCAAGACAGGTGCAGGCCGACTCGCGACCGCCGGCTGGTTGCCCACGTCGCTCCGCGCGGTGCTGGGGTATTACGCCGACGTCGGCGTCTTCGACTACCGAAGTCTCCAGCTCAAGCGCCGCGTCGACGACGTTACCGAGGCGATGGTCGACGAGGCCTTCGGAGCCGTCGAGGCCGCCCTTGCCGACGAGTTCGACCGCGAAGCTATCGACTTTTCCTACGGTACCAAGCTCGTCCTGCCGGCACAGCTCACTCTCGGCTATCTCTACCGTCGTCTCCCCGAATCCGAACACGACCGGGCCGAGGCCCTCACTCGCCTGGCCATCGAAGCCCTGGTCGACGGCGACATGCGCGACGCCATCAACGACGACGAGTACGAGGACTTCGCGGTCGACTTCCCGACCGACGAGGACGACCGTCGGCGGATCGCCGAAACTGCCCAGGCCACTCTCCAGGAGCGGGTCGAAGCCGGGTTCGCTGACTATCCGGACGAAGTTCGGGAGGCCTACGACTGGGCCGTCGAGGTGTCCGAGGCCCACCAGGACGAGGACCCCCACTTCCGTGACCTGATGGACGCGGCCGAATCCGGCGACGCCGAAGCGCCGGCCGCCATCGAATCCGAGTACCGCGACGCCGAGTTCGACGACCCACCGACGGCGTTCGACGCCGACGACCGCGCCTTGCCGTACTTCAAGACCCAGTACGACCGGGTGGGAGTCATCTACGACGGAATGGTCCGGATGTACGAGGCCGTCGACTTTCCCATCGACGAGGCGTTTACCAGGTCGATCGTCCTGGCCATAATCGGCGCCCAGGTCTGGCTGGACGACGTGGACGACTTCGCCGCCGACCGGGCCGACGGACAGCTGACACCCGTCACCGCCGAGTACCTCCTGGCCGACGAGGACCGCGAGGCCTACAGGCGGGTGGTCGACGTGACCGAGACCTACCTCGACCGGGCGAAAGCCGAGGCAACGGCCGCGGAATCGCCGCTGACCGGCATCGCCGTCGAGTACATCTACCGCGACGGCGATCCCGAAGTCCTTCCTGGCTCGCCGGAGTGAGACCCGGGACACCACCGAGTAGGTACGCTTTTTAAACTACGCCTCCAGATTCGGCGTAGAACGAGTCATGTCGGGTCTGGGATCCATCGTGCGGACGCTCGATACGATCGGTGCGGTCGTTTCCATCGGCGGCCGGACGCTGTTGTCCATCGACACCAATCCGGTCCCCGGCGAGTGGGAACACGTCACGAAGGTCGACCCCGAAGACGAGAAGAAACTCCCCCTCGCGTACCCGCTCTACCTCCAGCACACCGGTGGCGTCTCCGTCGGCGGGTCCCGCGACGTCACCGACCGCAACACGGAAGAGACGTTCGAACTCTGCAACGCCGCCGACGTGACGGCCTTTCACGAACCCAGCGCCGCGTCACACGTCACCGACCGGACCCGCGAACAGGCCGAATTTCTGGCGATCCCCGAGGTTCTGAACGGCGACAGCGAGTCGCTCGTCGGCACCCTCGGCGAGGGCATCGAACACGTCAAAGAGGAGGTCGCCCCCACACTCATCGAGGAGAAGCTTCCGCTTCCAGTGAACGGGGCGCTGGGCGACCGACTGGCCGACTTTGCGGCTTCCTGGATGATACACGAGGCCGTCTTCGAGGCCTACATCATCCAGAACCTGGACAGCGCCGCCGCCCGCGAGGCCAACGTCACCGAGGACGACCTGCTGACACCAGGAGAGGCCAAACAGCGAGCGATGGCTGCCGAGAATCACCTCGGCAGCGAGGTCATCTACCTGGAGTACTCGGGGACCTTCGGCGGCGAGGAGGCCGTCGACATCCTCGAAGCCATCGATTCGGGCGTCACGGGCAGCCGAATCTGGTACGGTGGTGGCCTCGACGACCGGGAGAACGCCAGAGCAGTTTCGGAGGCCGGTGCCGACGCCGTCGTCGTCGGCAACGTCTTCCACGACGTCGCTGACGAGGAATCAGCACTCGTCGACGACGCCCTGGACGACCTCGGTACCGACGCAGAGCGCGAGGAAGTCCGGGCCTGGGTCGAGGACGAAGTCGACCTGCCGGAGACGAGCGCGGCCCGCTACCTATCGACTATCCTCTCGGTCCCGGACCCCGAGCAGCGGGCTGCCCGCTACCTGGCCGACGGCGTCCACGTCGCGCTGCAGTTCCACGCCGTCGCCGAGGAACTGGACGAACCCAACGCTGCGGACCTGCAACGGCGTTTCGCTGGCAACGCCGTGCCCGGCGAGACTGTCTTCGCCGACGCCCTCGGCGAGGACGCCAGGGACCTGGCCCGCCGGCTGGGCACGAGTCTGCTGGCCGACCGCTTCGACGTAGAACTGGACGACGGCTTCGCCTGCCGCCACCTGGCTATCGAACTCTAACTCGGACCGCCACGCTCCGGACGGCTAAACGGACAGTCTGCACTTCGCGGGCAAGTAGTAACGGAGTGATTGTGCGGAACGAGACGACTACCGACGTCTCGATTTGCGAGAACCGAAGCCAACAGATAGTCCACGTATCCGAACGGTCGAAAGACGTTACCGTCGAACAACCGAATCGAGTGTTACCGAACGTAGGACGCGTACAACGAAAACCCCCTGTCTCGAAAACCGAGTTACTGGAAGTCGTAATCCCCCCCCCCCTGTCGGGACCTGAAACCAAAAACACAGTCTGGTCAGTCACATGTTATCTCGTCGCCAACTACGATTCCTGTTCGTCACACTGTTCCTGGCGGGAGGAGTCGTCGTCGGATTCGGGCTGGTCGAGACCGCCGGAAGTAGCACCGTGTCCGGACGTATCGCTGGTGGCCCCGAGGCCGAGGATGCGCAGGTCGCACCGCCCAGTAGCGGCATAACCGTCATCGCGACAGACTCGAGCAAGTGGAACAGCGGGCCGAACGCCAAACCTCGTGCAACGTCGGAACTCGTCGCTCTCCGCGCGAACGGAACGGTCGCGTACCACAACGGTTCACACGACTGGTACTGGGACGTCGATCCGGTCGAGGACGCCGAGGCGACGGTCGAATACGCGTTCGCCGATAAACTAGCGGGGGTCGAGTGCACGACAAACCTGAGCCACGAGGAACACGGTGTCAGTGAAGCGACCTGGGAGCGATACGACCGGGACACCGACGAATGTACGCGAAACGGCTTCGAGCGGGTGAACCTCCGGACGGGAGAGGTCACTCGGATCTGGTCGACGGTCACGCCAGGGAAAGCGGAATCCCGCTATCACGACATCGACCGGATCGGTCCGGACCGGCTCGTCGTGGCGGACATCTACTTCGACCGGGTGTTCGTCGTGAACACCACGACAGAGAAGATAGAGCCGACGTGGAACGCCTCGGACACGTTCTCGAAGCAGTCCGGCGGCCCGTTCCCGGCGGACTGGACGCACCTCAACGACGTGGAGGTCCTCGACGACGGGCGCATCATGGTAAGCCTCCGCAACCACGACCAAGTGGCGTTCATCGAGAACGGCACCATCGTCGAGAACCGGACGCTCGGCACCGACGGGGACCACGCGACGCTGTACGAACAGCACAACCCCGACTACATCCCGGCGAAACGCGGCGGCCCCGCCGTTGTCGTCGCTGACTCGGAGAACAATCGAGTAGTCGAGTACCAGCGCGAGGACGGCAACTGGGTGCAAACGTGGACGTGGCAGGACGCTCGGATGCAGTGGCCACGCGACGCCGACCGGCTCCCGAACGGACACACGTTGATAACGGATTCGAACGGGAACCGCGTCTTCGAGGTCGACGAGCAGGGGACCGTCGTCTGGAGCGCAGACGTCGCGTTCCCCTACGAGGCCGAGCGACTCGGCACGGGTGACGAGAGCACCGGTGGATCCAGTGCCCGGGCCGCCGGTCTAGACACGCGAACGAACTCCATTACGGAGCGAGCCTGGATCGGGATCAAGGACGTGCTCCCCGCCAAACTCCTGAACGGGCTGATGTACCTGACACCGGTCTGGATGGGGTTAGCCGAGGTCATCGGATTGGCTGTCATACTGGTCGTCGGGACAGCCTGGGTGGTCCTCGAACTACGCTGGGCGATAGACGATGGACGCATCCTGGTGGGCTGGCCCCCCACGGATCAGGAACCATAGGCATCGACCGTCGCGTCGTCGGCGTTCCGAAGCGCGGAGCGTAACGGCTCTCTGTGGGAACAAGACCGCCGGCGAAACCGAGCCTGCGGTGTCTTTTTGCCGAGGCCGCGCCAGCGATCCGACCAGCGATGCCGTTCCCGCAGCATCCCGAGAAACACGACAGCGAGGCCATCATCTCGCCGGCAGACAGCGTCGCCTATCACGGCCAGGGCGGCGACAGTTTCCCCTCGGCCGTCGTCCTCTGTTACAGCCCGGACCTGCTGGACCACCTTACCGACACCTACGGCGGCGAGCAGTTGTGGACCGACGCCGTCGGGCTCTACGGCTTCGCCGAGACGGACTTCGACGTCGGCGTTCTCGGGGACTTCGGGTTCGGTGCCCCGGTGACGGCCCACATGATGGAGGAACTGATCGCCCGAGGCACCGAGGCGTTCCTCATCGCCGGCATCGCCGGCTGTCTCGACCACGAGGTCGGGATGGGTGACGTGCTGGTCCCCTCGAAGGCCCTCCGCGACGAGGGGACCTCACATCACTACGCGCCGACCGAGCGGTTCGCCCACCCTGCCGCGGACCTGACCACTGCTCTCGTCGACCACCTGGAAACGGCAGACAGGACCTACCACGTCGGTCCGACGTGGACGACCGACGCTCTCTTCCGGGAGACTCGGGCCGAAGTCGAGCGCTACGCCGACGAAGGGATTCTGACCGTGGAGATGGAGGCCGCGGCGGCGTTCACGGTCGCCGAGCACCGGGGTGTCGACGCCGGCGCCGCCTTCGTCGCGAGTGACTACCTCGGGCCGGAGGAGTGGGACCCGCAGTTCGACGAGACGGACGAGGCGCTGGCGGACCTCGGCGAAACGGCAATCGAGGTTCTCACAGAGTACGTCTCGACCGACTAGTACGATCAGGCACAGAAAGTCGACAGGACACGGGTCGGGTGTAGCTGATACCTTCAACGGCGGAGGATTTCGTGGAGCAATTCCCAAGGATCGAGTTCACTCGGCTTCCGACGAAGAAGCCAAAGCGAGTGTCGATGCCGTGGTAACGGGGACGGCCGGGCTGCGAGGGACCGACCGCGTACTGCTGGGAAGCGCCGCCGAAAACCGTTCGTGCAGCACCGGTTCCGGTTTTCACGGTCGGCAACTAGCTGAGCGCTCTGAGTGCCTGCTCACTCGATCTCCAGCGTCCCGGTAGAACCGTCCCCACTCTCCCCGTTCTCGTCCCATTCAAGTTCGAATTCGATACTCAATTCACCCGCCCCGTCGGCCGGACCTTCCCGTTCGGCTTTGACCTCGAACGTCGGTCTGGTCGGCGGATCCATCGTGACGGAGTCGGAGCCGGCCTTTAGCGTTATCGCTCCCCCCTGTTCGAGTTTCTCGGCTACGCTCCGGAGGTACGCCGCGATCTCGTCTCGGCTTTGAGAACTCTCGGATTTGAACAGCACTTCTTCGGGCATGCAGATCGGTCTACGGTCCCTGCACTCATAGTTGCGTTCGTTCCATGGGACAGACACTACCTCGACGAGCGACAGAAACGCACGCTGTATCTCCGGCAAACCCGAGCGGGAAAAAGGTGGATTAGTAGAACTCGCGCACCAGGTCC
This sequence comes from uncultured Halobacteriales archaeon, assembly GCA_964523745.1. Taxonomy (GTDB): domain Archaea; phylum Halobacteriota; class Halobacteria; order Halobacteriales; family Haloarculaceae; genus CAZGAX01. The sequence continues at coordinate 16,383 of CAZGAX010000084.1, forward strand.
ATCGCGTCGTCGGGCGCGCCGTCCGGAATGTCCCACATCGGCTCACTCAGGCCTTCACGTTCCTCCCACGGCACGGAGTTCTCGTCCTGGTAGAGGACACCGAGGTACTCCTTTTCGCCTTCGAGGATCTTCTCTTTGGCCTGCTCGTAGTCGTTCGAGTCGTGTTCGGTCTCCTCCAGGTCGACGATAGTGTCCCGGAAGTAGTCGTAGGTGTCCACGTCGTTGAACGTCACGCAGGGCGAGTAGACGTTGACGAAGCCGAAGCCGTCGTGTTCGATGGCCTGCTTGACGATCTCGGTGTGGCGCTGGCTGTCGGAGCTAAAGGACTGCGCGATGAAGCTCCCGCCGGCGGCGAGCGCGAGCGCGAGGGGGTTGACCGGGGGCTGCTGCGGGCCCTCGGGCGTGGTCGAGGTCTCGAAGTCCTCGCGCGAGGTGGGCGAGGCCTGCCCCTTGGTGAGACCGTAGATGCGGTTGTCCATGACGATGTAGGTCATGTCGACGTTCCGGCGGACGGCGTGGATGAAGTGGCCGGCCCCGATGGAGTAGCCGTCGCCGTCGCCGCCGGCGACCATC
>CAZGAX010000085.1:0-16697 GCA_964523745.1 uncultured Halobacteriales archaeon
GCTCGAACACCTGGAGAACGCCTTCTACCGCGACGGGCTCGAGGAGTTCGCCGACGACGAACTGATGCAGGCAGACGCCCTGTCGAAGTTCAACGAGACAGTCCGGATGCAGGTGCCGGACTACCTCACGACGATCGGCGCTCACGAGAAGGCCCACGTCGAAGCCCTGACCGGTACGATCGAGAAGCTCAACGGCGACCCGGTTGGGGAAGCGGAGTACGACTTCGGCTACGACACCCCCTCGGAATACCTCGCCGTCGCGATGGCGCTCGAAAACACCGGCGTCGCCGCCTACGCCGGGGCCGCCCCCATGGTCGTCGACAACAAGATCCTCGGCGCTGCTGCGGGCATTCACAGCGTCGAAGCACGTCACGCGAGCTTCCTGAATCTCGTCAACTCCAGGTCGCCGTTCCCGAAGGCCGTCGACGAGGCCAAGTCGATCGACGAGGTGCTGAAGATCGCCGGTAACTTCGTCACGTCGGACGTCGCAGCCCCAGAAATCGGTGACGGCCGGCCGAATCCGGAGCGCAAGGCCGACGATGGGACGACAGACGTCGAGATACTGAACTACGCTCTCACCCTCGAACACCTGGAGAACGCCTTCTACCGGGAGGGCCTGAAGCGATTCAGCGAGGAGGAACTATCGAGCGCAGACGTCCTGTCTGAGTTTGGCAGCGAACTCAGGATGCGGGTCCCCGGCCACCTCGAAACGGTCGGTGCCCACGAGAAAGCCCACGTCGACGCTCTGACAAAGACGGTCAAGAAGCTCGGTGGGACACCCGTCGAGGAGGCCGATTACGACTTCGGCTACTCGACCCCGTCCGAGTTCCTCGGCGTCGCAAAGGCACTCGAAAACACCGGCGTCGCCGCCTACAAGGGTGCAGCGCCGTCGGTGACGTCGAACGCCGTGTTCGAGGCGGCTATCGGCATCCACAGCGTCGAGGCCAGGCACGCGAGCTTCCTGAACGAACTCAACGTCACCTCCCCGTTCCCCGCTGGCGTGGACGAACCCAAGACGATGGATGAGGTCAAACAGGTCGCCGGCCAGTTCATCGTCGAAGGCTGATCGATCGCTGATAGGTCATGGGACCGACGGACTTAGGGACGAGGGTCGTGTTGGCCAGGAGCAATGGAGGCAGCCCTCTGGTACGTGTTCACCGGAACGCGAGGCGGACCCAATCGGGCCCGGATCCTGCAGGCGCTGGACGAGCGGCCCCGGAACGCGAACCAGCTCGCCGAGGACCTGTCTCTGAACTACGACACCGTCCGGCACCACCTCGACGTGCTGACGGACAACGACGTCGTCGAGGCCAGCGGCGACGACTACGGCGCAGTGTACGTCCCGACCGAGAAGGTGCGCCAGCACTGGGGCGTCGTGACCGAGATCATCGAGGAACTCGACCCATGACCAGCCATCCTACCGACCATCCGACCACGGCCGGCACGACCGCCGGGAGGCACCGATGACCGACTGGGCGACCGTCGCGACGCTCGCCACCGCTGCCAACGTCGTCTTGCTCGGCGTGCTGGTGGCGGTCTGGGGGCGTAACTACCTGGAACTCCGGTCGAAACACACCCTCGGCCTCCTGGTGTTCGCGCTCCTCCTGCTGGCCGAGAACGCTTTCGCCGTCTACTACTACCTCGTCGACCCGGACCTCTCGGTCTGGTTCAACAGTGCCGTCCCCGACGTGGCCTGGCGCGCCCTGATGCTGTTTCACGTCCTCGAACTGGCCGCTATCGCCTTCCTCACCTGGGTAACCCTGGACTGACGCCGGCCACCCTCGTCACCTCAGTCCTCGAAGATCTCGGCCCCATCCCCGATTTTCGTCGTATAGACCTGTGCCTCGACGCCCGCCTCGTTGAAGGCGTCGATCATCGCCACCCCAACCTCGCGCCGACTCCCCTCGTGACAGGCAGCCAGCACCGCCGGGCCGGCCCCGCTGATGGTGACGCCGGTCGCTCCGGCCTCGAACGCCGCCTCCCGAACGGCGGCGTAGCCGTCGATCAGTTCGGCACGGGCCGGCGTCACCACGGAGTCGTACATCCCTTCGCCCACCAGGTCGGGGTCGTCACGGTGCATCCCCGTGGTGAGCGTCGCGGCGTTGCCGACGGTTTCGACGTACTGGTCGAGCGTCGCCCCGTCGGGGACGACCTGCCGGGCGTCGCGGGTCGAGACGACGATGTCGGGCAGGCACGCCACCAGCGGGATGTCGGCGTCGACGCATGTTACCCCCGAGTCAGTGGCGATGGTAAACCCTCCCAGGATCGCCGGCGCGACGTTGTCGTCGTGGGCGTCGCCGGACACGACCGCCTCGCCCTTGGCGGCGATCGGAACCAGTTCGTCGCGGGATTTGCCCCGGTCGTACAGTTCGTTGAGCGCCACGGCAGCGGCCGCTGCACTGGCGGCCGACGACCCCAGACCCGACGCGGGCCTGATGCCCTTGTCGATCCTGATGAAAGCCGGCGCGTCGAGGGCCTCTGCGACGGCGCCGACGGTGTTTTTCTCCGGGTCCTCGGGGATGTACTTGCTCCCCGCGCCCGTCACCGAGATGGACGTCCGGTCGGCCTTCTCGACCCGGACGACGTCCGCCGGACGCGAGAGGGCGACGCCGAAGACGTCGAAGCCACTCCCCAGGTTCGCACTGGTGGCCGGCGCCCGGACAGTTAGCATATACTCCCGCGTTTCAGGAGTGCAAGCAAAAAGGTAGCGGAGTATCGTATCCTGCCGACGAACGAGGGTCGGTCCGGCCCCCGGTCCGAGTTGCGCTCACCGGGACGAACGACCGACGTCGACCGAACGGTGAGGATACCGTTTCTGTCGAGAAATCTCAATTAACCTCGTGGTGGCGGACAAAAAGAAACTTTAATGTGGTTTCTTAAAGTTGTCTATGTGATGGACTTGTGGCCGTGAGTGAGGTAAAGCTGGCCATCATCGGGCTCGCCTTTCTCGGGGCTTGCCTGGGTTACTGGCTCGCGACCGTCGCGTGGCGTCGGCGGGACGTTCCCGGTGCTGTCAGTTACGGCTGGCTCGTGTTCCTCCTGGCGAGCTGGGCGATGAGCCAGGTAGCCTTTATCCTGAGTCCGAACGCCGACGTCGCGTACGCCGTGCTGAAGTTCGGTTCGCTGTTCGGTATCCCGATTCCGGTCGTTTGGCTGACCTGGGTGTCCAGGTACACCGGGTACGACGACTGGCTCTCGTCGCGGCTATACAGGCTGCTGTGGCTCGAGGCAGGCGCGTACCTGCTCCTCGTGCTCACCGATCCCGTTCACGGACAGTGGACGACGACCGTCGCGATCGAAACCGTGAACGGCCTGACGATGCCGACGATCGAGGTCGGCGGCCTCTACATGTTCCAGTGGGCCGTCTCCCTGATCCTCTCGCTCGCTGGATACGCCCTTCTCGTGGGCTACTACCGGCGAAGCCGAAGCATCTTTCGCAAACAGGCCTCCGTCATCATCCTTGCGAGTGTCATCCCCTTGGTCGGCAACCTCGTCTTCGCTGCCGGGTTCAGCCCGCACCCTGGCCTCGATCCGATGGCGCTGCTGCTGGTCTTCCAGGGCGTCTTCATCGGACTGGCCCTGTTCCGGTACGACTTCCTCAAACTCGCGCCCCTCGCCGGAGACCTCCTCGTCGACGAACTCCCCGATCCGGTTCTGGTTCTCGACCGAGGCGACCGCCTCGTCGATTACAACGAACCTGCCGCCAGGCTGTTTCCGGACGACGCAGGCGACGTGATCGGCCGGTCCGCGAGAACGGCCCTCCCAGGTCTTCTCGAAAGCCTCGAAGCTGGAACGCGGTACGAACCGACGAACAGAAGTGACGATCATGCGGACCGGGTGTACGACCCACAGGCGACGCCCATTCTCGACCAGATCGACGTACGCCGTGGTCGAATCGTCCTGCTCCGAGACGTCACCGTCGCCGAGTGGCGTCTGCAGACGCTCGAGGAACTCCAGGAAGTGACCCACAGCTTCATCACTGCCGAGCGACCCGACGACGTCGCCCGGAACCTCGTCGAGGCCGTCGAACGCGTCCTCGACCATCCGTATGCAGCGGTTCTCGAAACCGACGAGGACGACGGCCTCACGACCATCGCGGTATCGGACGACGTCGCGAGCCGGATTTCAGGAGAGACCGTCACTATCGGTCCGGAATCGGCCTCGGCAGTGGTCGACCTCGACGAACCCGTCATGTTCGAGGACGTCGACGGCACGACGGTACTTGGGCCGGAGTCGGGACTGGAACAGGTCCTGCTCATCCCGCTCGACAATGACCGCTTCCTCGCCATCGGATCACACACCGGGGGTAGACAGTTCACGGCCGACGACAGACGGTTCGCTCGGACCCTGGCGAATGCCGCCGAGACGGCGATCGACCGCACCGTTCGGGAAGCGGAAGTCCGGGAAAATCAGCGGCTCCTCGAGCGACGTAACCAGCAGATAGAATTCTTCAACGGGATCCTACGTCACGACGTTCTCAACGGCATCATGATCATCCAGGGCAACGCCGAGTTACTGGAAGACCACGTCGACGAGGACGGACAGTCGAGGCTCGAAACCGTCCAGGAGTGGGCCGACGACGTGGCCACGCTGACGAAAAAGATCCGTTCTATCGTGCAGGCCATCGCCGACGAGGAGAACGCGGAGGCCGACGTCGAAGCCGTAGACCTGAGTGGGACGCTCAGGCGGACAGGGCGAAAGCTTGCAGACACCTACGACCACGTCGCCGTCGACGTGGAGGTCGAGGAAGGCTTGCGCGTCCAGGCAAACGACCTTCTCGGCCAGGTCTTCGAGAACGTCCTGCTGAACGCCGTCGAACACAACGACGCCGACACCGCTCGGATTCGGGTGTGGACGTCCGGTACCGGCGATCGGGTCGAGGTTCACGTCGCGGACAACGGCCCCGGGATCCCGGACGACCGGAAAGAGACGGTGTTCGACCCCGATTTTACGAGTGACGCCTCCGACACCTACGGCTACGGGCTGTACTTCGTCAGAACGATGGTCGAAGTCTGGGGTGGCTCCGTCCACTTCGTAGACAGCGAGGAGGGCGGTGCCGAGGCGGTGTTCGAGTTTCGCCGGGCGGACGCGTATTGATTCGACGCAGCCGACCCAAAAGGCCTATCCTCGTCACCGGGGAGGATCCAACAATGATCGGCGTCGTTGGCGGCGGCATCGCCGGCCTCTCGGCAGCCTACCGGCTCCAGGAGCACGGCCACGAGGTTCGGGTCTTCGAAGCCAGTGACGACCTGGGGGGTCTCGCCGCGGTGTACGAGACCAACGGCGACCCAATCGAGAAGTTCTACCACCACCTCTCGAAGTCCGAACAGACAATCGTCGACCTGGCCGAAGACCTGGGGCTGGGCGACGAGGTCGAGTGGCGGTACGGCTCGACGGCCAACTACGTGGAGGGGGTCGTCCACCCGCTGGACAAACCCTGGGAGATCCTGGCCTACCCCCACCTGAGCCTCTACGACAAGTTCCGACTCGGGATGCTGGTGCTGGACGTCGACATCCGTGGCGGGGTGCCGAGCTTCGACACCTACGAACGCCTGGAGGACTTCGAAGACGTCCCGATAGAAGACTTCGTCGTCGAGCACACGTCCAGAGGGGTCTACGACCGGTTCTTCGAACCCCTGCTCGACGCCAAGTTCGGCTCGCGAAAGGACGACGTCAGCGCCGCCTGGCTCCTGGGTAGAATCAAGTTCCGCGGCGAGCGGGACATCCTCAAGGGCGAGGTGCTCGGCTACCTCGAAGGCGGCTTCGGCCAGTTGCTCGACGCCCTCGTCGACGCGGTGGGCCGGGACCGGATCACGACCGGCGCCAGAGTTACCGACCTCGGCTTCGAGGACGGCGGCGTGTCCGCTCTCACCGCCGAGACCGACGACGGGACCGAGACGCACGCCGTCGAGGACGTCGTGGTGGCGACGATGCCGAACGTCCTCGAGGACCTGACGGGCTACGCCTGCGACGTCGACTTCCAGGGGACAGTCTGCTCTGTAATCGGGATGGACGAACCCTTGCTGGACACCTACTGGCTCAACGTTGCCGACGACGCCCCCTTCGGGGCACTCATCGAACACACCAACTTCGTCCCGCCGGAACGCTACGGCGGCGAACACATCCTCTATGCCGTGAGTTACATCCAGGATCCCCAGGAGGACCTCTGGCAGATGGACGACGAGGCTGTCGAGGAGACGTGGTTCGACGGCGTCGAGGACCTCTTCCCGCAGTTCGACCGCGACGCCGTAACGTGGATCGAGACGGCGCGAAACCCCCGGACGGCTCCTATCTACGAGCGGGGCTACCTGGAGATGGTGGTGCCCTACGACCTCGGCGACGAGGTGGCCGACGGAGTCTACTACGCCGGGATGGCCAGCGAGGCGCAGTACCCCGAGCGGAGTCTGAACGGCGGCGTCGTGGCGGGTTTCGAGTGTGCCGACCGGATCGCCGGAGTTGCTACCGGGGAGTCGACCGAGGCCGAGGCGCGGGCCGTCGAACCGGAACACTGACTCAAACCCGCATTTGTGCCTGCAGAAGACCCCTTATCCCACGCCGCAAATTCACACCCGATGACGATGCGCCGCCGCACGGTCCTCGCTGCCATCGGTACCACGCTCGCAACCACTGGCTGTCTGGGAGCAACATCGCCAGGCACAGGCGATGGCGACGGAGCCACGGACTCGCCTACCGATAGCCCGACGGAAACCCCAGGCACTCCCGACGGGCCGTATCCCGAGTATCCCGACAGCATTCGAAACGCAGAGTGCCCGTCGTTCGCCGACGCGGACCGCACAGTCTGCAACCACACTCGGTCGGCCGACGCCGAGGTTTTCTTCTCGGTCTCGTCACCGGTCTACGAGTACACGAGGGGCGACGACGCCGTCGAGACGGTAACGTTCACCCTCCACAACGAGAGCGACCGGGAATTCGGCTTCAATCCGTACGGCTGGGCCGTAAAGCAAAAGACGTCCTCCGGGTGGAAGCACGTCGCTCCCGAGGTCCACCCGGAACCCTGGACGACGGTTCAGCCCGGGGGCACCTACCGGTGGGAACTCGCCACCGAGACGCATCCGACGCCGAAGGCCGAGGACCAGCAATATCCGGTCGTCGAAGACCTGAGCTCCGGCCTCCACGCATTCACCATTGCCGGGTTACTCGGTGATGGCGACGACCCCGTCGAAATCGAGTGCATCGCGCTGTTCGACGTCGCTGTCGCCGTCGAGAATTAGGTTCCCACGAAGGTATTTCCTACGAGCGATCTTCGGCGTCTGCCGGGACGTCCTCGCCGTCGACGCCCAGCGCGTCCTCCGTATCGACCGCTTCGGGTTCCTCCTGGCCGCCGACTACGAGGTCGCCGTCGCCGGTTTCGACGTAGACGTCGTCGGCGAAGCCACCTTCGGCGTGGGGATGTTCGGGGTCGTCGAGCTTCTCGGGGGTCGACGGGGCCTCGGCGACGCCGTCGTCGGGGTGGAACTGTCCCAGCGGGTGGTCGATGGTGATGCCGTACTGCTCGAAGAACTCGGCGTGACGGTCGTAGTGGGGTTCGACCTCGTCTGCCGGGAACTCCATCATCTCGGTCCAGCCGTGGTTGTAGAAGTCGAAGTTGGCCTGGACGTGGGTGATCTCCCGGGCTTCGGCCTCGGGATAGCCGTCTTGCAGGGCCGCGAGGTAGGTGTCGACGGTGGCGTCGAAGAGGTCTTCGAGGTGTGCGCGGCGTTCCTCGCGGTGGGCTTCGTCGGCCCTGTCGAGAAATATAGAGGTGTGGAGGTCGACCAGCTTGTCGTGCGTGTAGTCGCTGACGACCGGGAGTTCGAGGGCCTTTTTCGAGGCCCAGTGGCGGACGTTCTGGCGTATCTTCATTGCTGGTGTCGGGTTTGGGACGCTCACTCTTGAAAGGCGCGGGACCCGTGGGGTGGACCGCTGCGCTACCGCAGTTTCTGGAAACCACTGTCCCACCGGCGGTCTCTGAGCGGGTTCGTCACTACTCGACAGTCCGTATCCGACCGGCGCACTCCCGGAGGCGGTCGGCACCAGCCGTCCTGAAAGGGGTCCCGTGACCCACCGCCGCCACCTCGAAGTCACCGAGTCGTTCGGCCAGGTCCCGAACGCTCGACTTCACTTCACGCACGTCGTCGCTCAGGACCCACGGCGACGGCTTCAATCTCCCGCCGGATTCACGCACCGCGTCTCCGAGCAAGGCCACCGACCGGCCCTCGTGAACGTATACAGTGTGGCCAGGCGTATGCCCCGGGGCGTGAACGGCACGGAAACCACCGATTTCGTCGCCGTCGCGGACCGACTCGACCGGGCCGACCGGCGGGCGGACCCACCAGCCTGCGGCTCGCTGGAAGGCCCCCTTCCGGGAGGAAAGCGGCGGGCGGTCACGGCGGGCGACGTAATCGGCGTCCGCAGCACCGACGTAGACCGGGGCAGCCAGTGCGTCGAGACGGCCGAGACTGCCGACGTGGTCGAGGTCGTAGTGGGTCACGAGCACCCGTTCGACGCTGGCCAGGCCGTCACCGACCGTGCCGACGGCCCCGGCGACGCGGCGGGCGTGCCAGGGCATACCGGCGTCCACCAGCGTGAGGTCGCCGTCGTCGTCGATCAGGTAGGCGTTGACGCCGCCGAGGTCGAGCCACCAGACGCCGTCGGCGAGTCGCGTGACCATGGCCCGCGTTCGGGTTCGATGACAAAAAGTGAGTCGCCGGGGAGCGGTAGTCCGGGGTCAGCCGTCCTCGCCCCGTGCGAGGTCCGCGAGCGTCTCGGCCTCCGGGACCGCCACTTCGGCGGCGCCGAGTTCTGCTGCGTCGGCCTGGCCGGGGAGACAGAACACCGGAACGCCGTCAGCGACGCCGGCCATGGCCCGTGTCCGGATGATGGCAGTCCCGGTCCGCTCGTGACACAGCAGGCGGAACAGTTCGCCGAAGCCGGGGAGGCGCTTGTCCAGCAGGGGGTCGACGGCCTCGACGGTGACGTCGTCCGGTTCGACGCCGGTCCCGCCGACGGTGACGACCGCGAGCACGTCGCCCCGACTGACCAGGGTGTCGACGGCGCTCTGGACCGAGTCGTACGTCGGCGTGACGACCTCCCGGGTGACCACGGAGGCACCCGATTCGTCGATGGCAGTTACGACTGCGTCCCCTGGCGGGTCGTGGTCGACTGTCCGCTCGTCTGAGACGGAGACCACGGCGTACGTCATTCCTTCGGGGGTGCTCGGGTCGACCGTCGAATCCGTTCGGGCGTCAGAGGAGTCGGGCCCCCCGGTCTGCACGTCTCCGTCCGGCGAGGTTGCCACAGACGCTTCGTCGTCCTCGTCCTCGTCCGCGTCGTCGGTTCCCCGCCTGGTGTCCCGCGACTGGAAGTCGACCATGCCGCCCTCTTCACGAGGCGGTGGCAAAAAGCTCTGGCCGCGATTCACGCCGACGGTGTTTCGGCTGACATCGATTCCGAGTGGTGTGCTCACACACCCCAAAGAGCGAAGATGCTGGCCTCCGTTGAGCCCGGTCGTGTACGACGACATCCTGATCCCGGTGGATAGTAACGGAAGCGACGTGTCGGCGGTGATAGACCAGGCCCTTTTCCTCGCAGAGGTCTGTGGGGCGACGGTCCACGCGCTTCACGTCGTCGACGAACGGGCCTACAGCACAATTCCCGACGATGCCCGGGACCTGGTGCGAGACAGGCTCGAGGAAGACGGCGAAGACGCCACCAGGTACGTGGCCGAGCGGGCCGTCGATGCGGGCGTCGAGGTAGTCCGGGAAGTTCGGTGGGGCGACCCGACGGTCGGCATACTTTCCTACGCCCGGGAGAACGACGTCGACCTCATCGTGATGGGCACTCACGGCCGGACCGGCTACGAGCGATACCTCCTCGGGAGCGTCGCCGAAAAGGTCGTTCGGGCCTCCCAGATCCCCGTGTTGACCATCCACCTCGGGAACGGCGAACCGGAAGACCCCCTGGATGCCATCGGCGTCGAGTCGGTCGAGTGAGACGGGGAATCGACAGGAGTCGAACAATCGGCAGACGAACGTTGAATCGCCAGTGTTTTTCCTTCGCTCTCCGACCCTCCGGGCATGAAGGCCGTCCAGTTTGCGGAACACGGCGACCGCGACGTCATCAGTTACGGCGACTTCCCCGACCCGGAACCGGACAGGGACGAGGTGCTCGTCGACGTGAAGGCCGGCGCGCTGAACCACCTCGACATCTGGACTCGCCGGGGGCTGCCGGGCATCGACCTGGAGATGCCACACATCCCCGGTAGCGACGGCGCAGGAGTCGTCGAGGCCGTCGGCGAGGACGTGCGACGGTTCGAGCCCGGAGACAGGGTCGCCCTGTCGGCCGGCGTCAACTGTGGCACCTGCGAGTTCTGCCGGGACGGCGACCCGACGCTCTGCGTTCGGTACCATATCATCGGGGAGCACGTCCGCGGCGTCCACTCCGAGCAGGCCGCCATCCCCGCCGACAATCTCGTTCCGGTCCCGGAGGGCGTCGACTGGGAGACCGCAGCGGCTGCACCCCTGGTCTTCCAGACCGCCTGGCGAATGCTCGTCACCCGTGCCGAACTGGGGCCCAGTGAATCGGTCCTCGTCCTGGGTGCCAGCGGGGGCGTCGGCCACGCCGCCGTCCAGATTGCCGACTACGTCGGTGCCGAAGTGTACGCCACTGCCAGCACTGACGAAAAGCTGGAGCACGCGAAGGACCTGGGCGCCGACCACGTCATCAACTACGACGAGGAGGACTTCGCTGCCGCCATCCGCGAGCAGACCGGCAAGCGGGGCGTCGACGTGGTCGTCGACCACATCGGCGCGGCCACCTGGCAGGACTCCCTGAAGAGCCTCACCAAGGGCGGGAGGGTCGTCACCTGCGGCGCGACCACCGGCGGCAATCCGGAGACGGACATCAACCGTATCTTCTGGAACCAGCTCGAGGTCATCGGGTCGACGATGGGCACGCCCGGCGAGGTCGACGACGTGCTCGACCTCGTCTGGGAGGGCGAGTTCGAGCCCCACGTCCGGGAGGTCCTGCCGATGAGCGAGGCGGCCAGAGCCCACGAGATAATCGAAGAGCGCGAAGGATTCGGCAAGGTCGTCGTCGTTCCCGACAGCGAGTACGACGGGTGAGCCGCGTGACGCCAGACGCGACCGAGGAAGAACGCGAAGACCAACCCCCACGAATCCGTCCGGACGGCCGGCCGGCCCAGGCGCCGGCCGGCGAGGGCCCCTTCGACTGGCGAGGCTGGGTGCTCGTCGGCGTCATCGTCCTGTCGTTTCTGGTGATTCCCGTCGCCGTCCTCGTCCTTCCCCGGGCCCAGGGCGTCCTCCGGACGTTCGGGCTACCGTGGCAGGACGCCTACTGGGCGCTGCCAATGGTGCCGGCCATCCTTCTGGGTGGGACCGCCGTCTGGGCGGCGCTACGGTCCCGCCGAGAGTAGGCGCCCGGCAACCCCGGACGGGGCCTGTGCGTCTGCCTGTCACACTATCACCACCCGATAGCGGCCGGTTCACGGGTACACTTAACAGGTCGCTCGATAAACGAGGGTGATAGGCCATGCCGCCGCTGTACCTGCCGCTCGTCCTGCTCGCGGCGGTCGTGGGCATGAGTGTGGCGGTGTTCGCGTGGCTCCACCGCGACCAGCCCGGCGCTCGGCCGCTGACGGTGTTCGTCGTCGCGGCGTCGTTCTGGGCGGTCGCCGAGGGGATGGGACTGGCGACGGGCGGTCTCGGTTCGCTCCGGTTCTGGCACCGGGTCGGACTGACGTTATCGGCGGTCGTACCCGTCGCCTGGCTCGTCACCGTCCTCGAATACACGGGCCAGCAGCGCTGGCTGACCCGCCGGCGGCTGGCGCTCTTGCTGGTCGAACCGGCCGTCTTTACGGTACTCGTCTGGACCAACGGGGGGTCCGGCTTGCACGAACTGGTCTGGACGGCCGGGTCGCGCGGATTCGTCGAGGAGTACAGCACTTTCGTCATGGACTTCGGGCTGGGCTTCTGGGCCCACCAGGTCTACTCCTACCTGCTCGTCACCGCCGGCGGCTTCCTGCTGTTGGGAACGATCTTCCGCACCCGGGACCTCTACCGCAGTCAGAGCACGGCGCTCTTGCTGGCTATCGCCCTGCCGATGATCGGCAACGCACTGTACGTCTTTCGCGTGCTGCCGGCTGGCGTCGACCCGACGGGGGTCAGCTGGGTGCTGGCCGGCCTGGTTCTCACCGGAGCAATGCTTCGGACGCACCTTCTGGCGCTCTCGCCGGCCACGAGGGACCTGGGACGCGAGGAGATGCTAACCGAACTGGACGACCGGGTGTTCATCCTCGACGACGACGGGCGGCTGCTCGACGCGAATCCGGCCGCCGAGGCCCTGGTGGACGCGGAGACGGGCGAACTCGTCGGTCGACACCTCTCTGACGTACTGCCCGAACTGGCCGAGGCCGTCGCGGGCGGAGAGCACAGCGCCGACCTCCAGCTCGACCAGGACGGCCACGTCAGGTTCTTCGACGTGCGGATCTCGGAGCTGTACCGTGCGGGAGGGGCGATCTCCGGCCGACTGGTCAGTCTCCGGGACGTCACCGACCGCCGCCAGCGCGAACAGCGCCTGGACGTGCTGAATCGGTTGCTCCGGCACAACCTCCGCAACGAACTCAACGTCGTCCAGGGCAACGCCGAGCTGTTGACCGACGCCGTCGACGACGAGACGGCCCGGGGACGGATCGACCGCATCGTCGACACTGTCGACACGGTCATCGAGCGGGCCAACAAGGTAGCGACGCTGTCCCGGACCATCGAAGACGAACGGGTCGGCGCGCTAGACCTGAGTGCACACCTCCGGGAGGTCGTCGCGACCACCCGGAGTCGCCACGCCGGAGCGACCGTCGAGGTGGACCTGCCCGCCGAACTCTGGGTGCGGGCCGGCCCGTCCCTGACGGTCGCCTTCGAGGAACTGGTCGACAACGCCGTCGAACACGCCGAGTCCGACGACCCCACCGTGTGGCTCTCGGTCGACGAGGCGGCCAGCGACGACGAGTTCGTCGTCCTCTCGGTGGCCGACGACGGCCCCGGCATCGAACAGCAGGAGTGGCAGGCGATCGCCAGGGGGCGGGAGACGCCGCTCAGCCACGGAAGCGGCGTCGGACTCTGGCTCGTCCACTGGATCGTCAGCCGGTTCGGTGGTAGCCTCTCGTTCGACAACACCGACAGCGGCAGCTACGTGACCGTCAGAGTGCCCCGGGCAGTTTCGCCGGAGACGGCCGTCGACGCCTCGGCGTAGCGGTCAGTCTGTGGAGCGCGACCCTACCCCTCGAAGTCACGGCGCATCGCGATCTCGAACCAGGGACAGAGGCGAAGCTGGCGGTACCAGTTCTGGTGGTGGTAGAGTCGCTCGTAGGGCGCCCAGAGGATGCCCCCGACCTCGGCTTCGTCGGGGTCGAGTGCGGTGTCAGTCAGGGTAGCCTGGAGGACCGCACAGACCTCGTGTTCGACGCCCTCGGTCTCGTAGTAGCGCTTGTACTCGAACCGGTCAGTGACCTCGAGGCTGTCGTACTGGTCGGGGGTAATCCCGAGTTCCTCGTCGAGCCGTTCCCGCGCCGCCTCGACCTGGGTCTGGCCCTCGACGGGGTGGGAGGCGACGGTGCCGTCCCAGTAGGTGTCCCAGAGGCGCTTGTCGGGGCTTCGCTGGGCCAGGAGGATCTGGCCGTCCTCGTCGAACAGGAGCGTGGTGAACGCCCGGTGGCGGATGCCGTCCCCGGTGTGGGCGTCCAGCCTGTTGACCAGGCCCTCGGGTTCGTCGTCGGCGTCCACGGCGATGACGTCCTGGGCCGCGTTTTCGTGGGCCAGGTCGGCGTCGGCGTCGGTGCTCATTAGCCCAACCAACGACTACCCCCTTCAAACGCTCTTCGCTTGCCGCCGCTCAGCGCCGACCACGAACGGCGGACCTTACTCCGCTGGCGACGGGTCGTAGGCGCCTCCCACGGCGATAGTCAGCACTCGAGGCCGGGTCTTGACGGCGAGGGCGTCCGTCTCTAACAGTTCGCCGTCGAGACTGACTGTCATCGTCTCTGCGTCGAGCGCGGCGACCTCGACGGCAGACGACTGGATCCTGGTTACGTGACGGCCCTCCGTACTGAGCAACCGGGCGAGGAGCGCCTCGCCGGCAAGTTGGACAGTTGGCACTTCCTCGATTATCGTCACGTCCAGCAGGCCGTCCTCCATGTTTGCCTGCCGTCGCCCCTTCACCGGGAAGCGCCGGGCGTTGCCGACGAGCACGATCGAGGCGCTGCCCTCCCACCCGGTCGCCACCTCAGCCGCGTCGATCGTGACCTCGATTCCTTCGAAGGAAACGGCCGTCTCGACCGTCGTCAGGACGTAGGCCAGCACGCCGAGCCGCCGCTTGCGGTCCGAGGAGGTAGCGGCGCTGGCGTCGGCCGTGAGTCCGGCCACACAGGAGTTGACGAACGGGCGGTCGTTTGCCATCCCGAGGTCGATCGAGCGGCGCTCGCCTTCAGCGAGGGCGGCGAACCCGGCCTCGATGCTCTGGATGCCGACGTTCGACGCGAAGTTGTTGCCCGTCCCCGCCGGAACGACGCCGAACAGGACAGAGGAAAGCGCGTCGGCGGCGTCGAGGCCGCGAACGACTTCGTTGACCGTCCCGTCGCCACCGGCCGCAGCGACCACGTCGGCCCCCTCACGAGCGGCCGCCTCGGCCAGCGAGACTGCGTCGCCTTCCCCCGCCGTCTCCCTGACGTCGTACCCGAGGCGGTCGGCCTGAGAGCGGACCCGATCGGCGTGGTTTTCGCTTCCGCTGACGGGATTGAGGACGACCACGCGATCCTCGTCGGGTTCGCCGTCGTCGGGCTGTTCGGCGTCGTCGCTGTCGGTCACCCCCATACGTAGGCGACGGAAGCCAAAAGGTGCCGTGCGTGGTATAGCAACGTGTGTTCTGCGTCGACCTCCACACGCACAGCCGGTTCTTCCACGGATTTCCGGAGCGTGCCACGCCGTTCGACGGGCTCGGCGCCCGCCTCAACGGACTCGTCGCCGCCAGGCACGGTCTCGACGCCGTCGCCCTCACGAACCACGACTACTTCGAGTCGTTTCCCACCGGGGACGTCGTTCCCGTCCCCGGCATCGAGATCTCGACGACCGACGGTCACGTACTCGTCGTCGGACCGAACCCACCGACGGCGACGCGGACCGGCGGCCTGACGCCGAAAGAGGCGGTCGACCTGGCCCACGACTGTGGCTGCGTGGCCATCCTGGCCCACCCTTACCGTAACAGTTCGGTGCGCCACACGGAGGCCAACTTCGACGCGGTCGAACTCAACGGCAAACACCCCCGGAGTCGACCCTGGATCGAACGCCTGGCCACGGAGCGAGACCTCCCCATCGTCGGCGGCAGCGACGCACACTATCCGTTCGAGGTGGGCCGGGCCTACACCGAAGTGGAGGCCGACCGCCTCACGCCCGATGCCATCGTCGACGCCATCCGGGAGGGACGCGTTACCGCCAGGATCGACGACTGGCTGCCCCACCACGTGCTCAGGGAACTCTACCGGCGGGTCCACGTCGAGAAGGGGCACCTCGACCAGCCAAAGGGGCCGACGCCCGGCATCGGCAAATCTCCCGGCAAGCAGTAGTCCCGTCCACCCGATTCGGACCACTCAACCCAGCCACTCGTCGAGGATCAGCCGCGTCGTCGTCGAAACGACCTCGTCGAGTTCGCGGGCCCGCCGGATGATGTCGTTGAGCGCCTGGGTGTCCGCGGCGTCGACGACGAGGACGATGTCGTCGTCGCCCGAGACCATCCAGACGAAGTCGGTCTGCTCCCACTCGGCCATCCGCTCGGTCAGGCCGCCGGTGTCGACGTTGACGTCGACGCTGATCTCGATCATCGCTTTGACGTTCCCCGTCCGCGTCGAGACGGTAAAGCGCTCTATGACGTCCTCGTCGACGAGTTGCTCGACGCGGTTGCGGACGGTGCCCTCGGAGGTTCCCACCTGGTCTGCGATCTCCGTGTAGGGAGTTCGTGCGTCCCGGCGGAGCACGTCAAGAATCTCCCGGTCGAGGTCGTCCATCGAGGTGCGAGGATTCGCGGGGTCGTCACTTGAGGATTACGAAATTCGTAACTCATCTTCGAAAGCAACCCTTATGAACGGCTATTTCGTACGCATCTCGTAATGACGGACGCCTACGTCGCCGTGGAAGGCGAACGGGTGATAGAGGCACGGACCCGCTCGCCGGGCACAGCCCGGGGCGAACTGGTATTTACGACGGCCTACACGGGCTACGAGGAAAGTCTCACGGACCCCAGCTACGAGGAACAGATCCTCACGTTCTCGTATCCCCTGATCGGGAACTACGGCGTCCGAGAGGAACGCTTCGAGTCCGACCGGGTCCACCCCCGGGGCGTCGTCGCTCGCGAACTCACCGACGACGTCGCCGAGTGGCTCGACTCCGAGGGCGTGCCGGCCGTCGACCACCTGGACACCCGGGAGATTGTCACCGAAATCCGGGACGAGGGTGCCATGAAGTGTGGCATCGCCGCAGGCCCGGACGCCACCGAGGAAGACGCCCTGGAGGAACTCGCGAACTGCAAGCACATGTCCGACCACACCGACATCGGCGCGCAGGTGTCGGTCGACGACCCCGTGGTCCACAACCCCGACGGCGACGGCGCGACCGTCGCCCTGGTCGACTGCGGTG
>CAZGAX010000086.1:0-16650 GCA_964523745.1 uncultured Halobacteriales archaeon
GCCACCGAGATCGCTATCTCGATCCAGACCAGCCCAGCGAGACCGCCGACGGCTGGCCAGGCGCCGACGCTCGCCGGATAGTCGTACTCGAGCGAGGGAAGGAACCTGCGAGAGTACGCCAGGGATTCACCGCCGGCCAGGTGTTTCCGAGGAGGTACGTCGTCGCCGTGTAGCCGGCCCACCAGCCGACCCAGACGAGCAGGATTGCGACGTTTCCCAGGGGGTCACTCGGTCCCAGCACGCCCCCGACGACGGTCAGGACGAGTGCACCCAGGCCGAGGAGTCCGAGCACGGTCCGAAGTGCCCAAGAAAATCCGAGCGAAGCCGTCCCGGGAAGGTGGCCGCGCCAGTCGTCGATAGCGCGGACGAACGTCCGGTCGGTCACGACGCTTGCCAGGAGAAACGAGGCACCGACGGCTGCCCCACCGGTGACCAGGACGAGCCACGTCGGAACGGTCACCTCCTGGCGACCGCCAGCCAGGCTGCCGGCGTGTGCCAGGGCCGACGACGCACTGGCGGTTAGCACGGAGAGAGTGGCCACGAGACTCCCTCCGAGGGCGATGAGCCGTCGCTCGGGGGTCCTGCCGGTCATCGTCGGACCTTGGTCTAGGGGCGAGGAGAACCTTCCGGAGCCGGCGTCTCGGTAACGGATTCGCACGACTACAATGGGAGTTGAGAGGGTTTTTGGGCGTCGCGAGGGTAGTACGGACCATGAGCCTCGCAGACGACGCGACGGAGGACCACGGGGGTCATCACCTGCCGGCGGTCGACGACTGGCCACAGGGGTTCGGTGAGGCGAGCTGGTGGCCGTTCGTGGCCGCGCTGGGCGTGGCAGGCATCTACCTCGGGGCGGCACTGTTCATCCTCGGGCACGGCGGCAACGACATCGTCGGGCCGACGCTGGGTCCGGGCGTCCTCATCGCCAGCACGGGGCTGTTCCTCGTCGGCCTGTACGGCTGGCTGTACCACGCCTTCGTCGTCGGCTTCTGGGAACACGGCACCGACGCGCACGGCAGCGGTCGACTCAAGCTCGCCATGTTGCTGTTCCTGGGCACGGAGGTCGCCACCTTCGGCGCGGGCTTCGTCTACTACTTCTTCATTCGTGCCGGCACCTGGAACCCCGGAGGCCTCCCCGACCTGGTGTCGAGTCTCGTGCTCGCCAACACTGCCGTGCTCGTTTTGAGTTCCTTCACGCTCCACTTCGCTCACGTCGCCCTCCGCAAGGGCAAGCGGACGCGGTTCGTTCGGCTGCTCGCCGTGACGCTGGTGCTGGGTGTCATCTTCATCGCCGGCCAGGCCTTCGAGTACTACGAGTTCATCGAGCACACCGGCTTCGACATCTGGAGCGGCGCCTACGGGTCGGCGTTCTACGGCCTGACCGGCCTCCACGGGCTCCACGTCTCGCTCGGGGCCGTGCTCCTGGGCATCCTTCTCGTCCGGGCCCTCTACGGGCAGTACTCCGAGACGCGCCACACCTCCGTCTCGACGGTCTCGATGTACTGGCACTTCGTCGACCTCGTGTGGGTGTTCCTCGTCGTCACGCTGTACGTTGGCGCCACGCTGAACCTCTGACCATACACCGCAGGAATTCGTCTTCCAGCCTGTAGATTCAAGGTGACTTCGTCCAACCGGGACGTATGGAAGTCCTCGACGTCGCCGACGGCTTCGACGTCCACGACTACCGTCACGGGCTGAAGCTCCTCAAGGAAGACCGGGGGACGATGCACCTGGCCAATCGTGACGGCTTCGGCTGTCCGGCCTGTGGCAAGCCCTTCGAGAAGCTGTTCGTCACGGAAAAGCGGGAGAACACCTTCGGCAACCCGGGATCGCCGTTTTGCATCGTTCGTACCGACGAGCAGGTGCTTCTCCTGACCCATTGACCGGATCGGGCCGTCAGCCGACGACGTTCGAGACTGTGATACCGACGAACAACAGGAGAACCACCTCGTTGACGAGCCAGGAGTTGGTCTCCATCCAGTCGCGTACCGCCGGCAATCGCTTCTCGGCGCGGTCACCGAAGGCGGCCAGCACGACAGCCGGTAGCGCCAGGAGAGTCAGTGTGAGCGCGACGAAGCCCGCCGCGTCCCCCAGTGGTGCACCGGTCGCTGCCAGCGACGAGCCGACGGCGACGGACGTAACGAGGTCGGTCGGGAAGAAGCCAAGCAAGAGAAAGCCCAGCCGAAAGGAGAATCGCGGACTGGCGGCGACCAGTCTGGACATCCACCCCGGCGTATCGGCCTCCTCGCGAGTCCGGTAAGTGTGAACCATCGCGTAGAGGAGCAGGACCAGTATCGCGAGGTGGACACCGACGCGGGGACTCCCGCCACCAATGACGCCGGCGCCAGCCACGAAGGCGACGGTGACGACGATGCTGATGGCTAGCCCTGCACCGATGACGTAGGCCGCCGAATTGCGTCGCCACCGCTCGCTGGTGGCCAGGAATATCGCAGTGAGAAACTGGGGGCCGGCCACCATCACGATAGCGAGCGGGAGTACCGTCAGGAAACTCATCCAGGAACCCCCGGACGACGCATCGAGTCGGTCCGGTAGAGCCAGTCTCTCCGCCTGCCGCGACGAAACTCGCCCCGGCTCTCCCGACGAGAGGCCATGTGGTGGCCTGGGTCGCGGTGACAATGAACAGCAGGAGCTTACCGCTCCCGTGGGCCGTTGACCGAGCGCCTCGAATTCGACGGGATTAGTTCCGTATTGTGGCGAATAGCAAGTACAGAGCCTCTATCCACCATTTTCTGGCGGATTTGACAGCCCATCGAGCCTGGAACACCAGGCCGACGGATCGATCTTTTGTATAGCGATATGCCGTTTACGTATTGTGTATATTTATCGTGATGTTTTTGTATCCAATATCAATTCATACGTTATATAGTATTTCGAGGCCAGATATCTCACGTCTAGTCTCCAGGCGAAATCAGCGACAGGACAAATCCAGCGAGCGACCCGAACAGCATCCCACGTTTCCAATTATCATCTGTCGTAGCGAGGGACGGGACGGCTGGACCCGAAACCGGGCCACATAGCGTTCCATAGCCACAGAAAGTCCTGCGCCTTTCAGGACGTTTCGTCCCATTTCACGCTACACGTTCGTGCCACCTGTTCGGTGAAAGGTTGCTAAGTTTAATCACGGCATGGTGTGATTGATGGTTCGCTATGGCGACCGAAACACGCACGGAGGGGACTGCGTACGACGGGCGGTTGTTCGAACTCTACACGAAGTACGTAACAGAGCCGGAGTCGAAGAAAGACGTCTACGGGTACACGCTCCTGGTAGTGGGGTACTTGCTGGCCATCGGGGGAATGCTCGCGTATTTCATCGGGCCTACGGGCGCCGGGACTGCAGAAGGGACGCTGTTTCTGGTCCGTAAGGTCGCGGCCATACCGTCGGCACTCGGGCTGGTCTTCTCGCTACTCGGGATCGTCCTCTTGCTTCCCGTTACGCGACGGAGCCTGGTCGCTGCCGTACTCGGAACTCTCATCGCGGTCGCTGCGGTCGGTCTGTTTTTCGTCCATTATCCCTACAACTGGCACGAGGCCACGCCCAGTTACAGCGGCGAGATCATCGGCCTCTACACGACCGGCGTCGCCATCGTCGCGGGCGTCGTCATCATGGTTCCGGTCATCACCGGAGAGCGCAGTTACTTCTCCGAGACGACGGAGGGCCACAAGTACGAACACCCGGACATCATGGTCGGCGAGACCGACCGCGGCGGGCTGTTCGCGGTGTTCAAACGCGGGACGGAGTGGACCTGGCGGTTCATCGACCAGAGCGCCATCGCGTCCAGTACGGCCTCGTACCTCTCTCGCCTCGAAGCCGAAGAGCGCGTCGAGACGGTGAAAGACCAGGTCGCAAACGCCGGCCTGCTGGAGATCAAACACGCAGCGTTCCGCCTCTACGAGTCGGGCCAGGAGCACTGGCAGTGGGTCCTGATGCGCGAAGACGGGTCGGCCGTCGCCGAGGGCGGGTCGGACTACGAATCGCGTGACGACGCCGAGGCGTCGATCAACGCGATGAAAGACCACGGACCCGACGCCGAAGTGTTCGTCATGGACGAGGCGGTGTACGACGTCCAGCGCACTGACGGCGAGTGGCAGTGGCGCCTGGTCGACGGTGACCGGACGCCGCTGGCCGTCGGTGCCGAGACGCACGCCGCCAGAGACGCCGCGACGGCCGGACTCGACCGGTTCCGGACTCTCGCTGCCGACGCGACCGACCTCGTCATCGAGGCCTACGGCGTCGAGCTCCTCGAAGAGGACGACCGCTGGCACTGGCGGCTCCGGGACAGCGCTCACCGCCACCTCGCCAGTAGCGTCACCGAGTACGAATCCAAGGGCGTGGCCGAGGACGCGGTGTACGACATGCTCGACCGCCTCCAGCGAGCCGAGACGGTCGAGAAGGGCCAGCCGACGTACGATGTCTACCAGTCCGGCAGCGACTGGAACTGGCGGCTGGTCGACGACACCGGGTCCCCGGTCGTCGCCGGCACCGAGACGGGCAGTGAACCGCAGTCCATGGCCGAGGATGCCGTCGAACTGAAAGACCACGCGCCGGACGCCGAGGTGGTCGAGATCGAAGACCTGGAGTTCGAAACCTACCAGGCGGGCGACGGCTGGGGCTGGCGGCTCGTCAACGCAGAGCGGGAGGTCCACGCACGAAGCACCGAGACCTACGATTCCGAGGCCAAGGCCCACGAGGTCGTCGACCGGGTTCGCCAGGAAGCCCCGGAGGCAGACCTCATCGAGTTCGACACGGCGGCCTTCCAGGTCTACGAGGCGGAAGGCGGCGCCTGGCGCTGGCGGCTCATCGACGAGGACGGCAACGTGATGGCCGACAGCGGCCAGGGCGAGTACGACTCGAAGGACGACGCGATGAGCGCGATGATGACGCTCCAGGAGAACGCGCCCAACGCCGAACACCTCGAGATAGAGAACGCCGCCTTCGAGCTGTTCGAGGACGACGACGGCTACGGCTGGCGGCTCGTCGACGACATCGGCGACACCATCGCCGACGGTGCGACCCGCCACGACGAGGAGGAAGGCGCCCGCCAGGCGATGAACAGCCTGATCAACTCCGTCAGCGAGGTCGAAGAGCGACGGATGGCCACGGGTATCTTCCAGGTTTACACCGACGCCGACGACGAGTGGTGGTGGCAGTTCGTCCTCCCGGACGGTACCATCCTCGCCGACTCGACGGAGAGCTTCGGCACCCGGCACGAGGTCGAGGACGCCATCGACGACCTCCAGGAGTACGCCGGCGACGCGCCGGTCGAAACTATCGGCCGCCTGGCCGTCAGGCTCGACCCCGCCGACTGGTCGTGGGACCTCGTCGACGCCGACCGCGAGGCCGTCGCCGTCAGTACGGTCACTCACGAGGACCGCGAATCGGCGGACGAAGCCGTCGCGGACCTGAAGCGCCGCGCCACCGAGACGACGGTCTACGAGATTCAGGACGCAGCATTCGACTGTTACCGGGACGACGAGGGGTGGCGCTGGCGGCTCGTCGACGACGAGCACGACCCGGTCGCTCACTCGCCGGAGAGCTACCAGAACCTCAGTCAGGTCGAGGACGCCATCGAAACCGTCAGCCAGGTGGCCCTCGACGCGGAGTTCGCCGACTACGACGACGTCGCCTTCGAACTGTACCAGGACGCCGACGGCTGGGCGTGGCAACTGGTCGACGAAGACCAGCAGGTCATCGCCTCCGCCGCGAGTCGGTACGACAGTCGTTCGGACGCCCAGGCCGACCTCGACGACGCTCGCGAGGAGTTCGCCGGAGCCAGCGTCATCGAGATCGACTCGGCGGCCTTCGAGTTCAACCACACCGACGAGGGCTGGCGCTGGCGACTGGTCGACGAGAGCGGCGACGAACTCGCCCAGAGCCTCAAGACCTTCCAGAGTCGCGCCGAAGCCCAGGAAGAACTGACGACCGTCAAGGATCTGGGCCCCGATGCCTGGGTGTCGGCCGCCGAATAGGGTCTGCCGTCCCTTACTCGTCCGTCTCCGTGTTGCCGCCGTCTGCCTGCACGGCACCTCCGGGACGCGTCTGGCCGGAGATTCGTGGTACGTCCACGACAGCCTGGATATCCTGGGGCATGTCCTCACCTGCAGCCGTGTCCGTTACCATCGAGACGCCGACGAATACGAGAATGGCCAGCACGGTCGCTACCTGGCCGCCGAGCAGGCCCAGCGGTAGACTAAACCCGACGTAGTTCGCGCCGTATGCGAAGGCCAGCGTCGTCACCAGACCGACGACGCCGCCCCAGAACGCCCCCTCGCTGGTGGCTCCGCTCCAGTTGTACGCCAGGGCGACGCCGGGGAAGATGACCGACGCGAAGATCGCCCAGCCGGCGGCACCGAGCACGAAGATGAGTCCCGGGAACGTCGCGGCGACGAGGCCCGCGCCGACGAGCAGGCCTGCCGTCGCGACGCGACTCCAGAGCACCTGCTGACGGTCGGTGAGGTCGTAGCCCCTGTGTTTGATAAAAAAGTCGTGTACGATGGCCGCCGCGCCGACGTTCAGGAAGGCGTTGCTCGTGGACATGATGGCAGCCACGATACTCGTCAGGACGAACGCGGTCACCACCGGCGGCGCGTACTCGATGAGGGCCATCGGCAGGGCGGCGTCCGTCGCCGGGAGTTCCCCGCCGAACTGCCCGCGCGAAACGGCGGCCCGCATCATCGGGCCGATCCACCAGTACAGCGAGGTGAACAGGTAGCCCAGCCCCGAGATGAGCGCCCCCCACTTGAGGATCGAAACGCGTCGCGTCATGTAGAACTTCGTGATGGCGTGGGGCTGGCCGGCCAGCGTCAGGCCGATGACGACAGCAGACAGGAGAAAACCGAGCGAGGCGAGGCCGTCCCCGCCCAGCAGCGTGAACTGGAACATCCCGGGGGCGTCCTGGGAGAGCGTCTGGACCATCCCCTCGAAGCCGCCCTCGAAGTTCGTGAAGACGAAAAAGACGGTCAGGAAGGCGCCGACGATCATCATCGCCCCCTGGATGGCGTCGGACCAGATCGCCGCGAGGATCCCGCCGATGACGGTGTAGAACCCCAAGACGATCAAGCCGATGACGAGTGCCTCGTCGAAGCCGACCGGCAACACCAGTGCGCCGATGATCCCGAGGGCGGCGTACTGCGACGCCAGATAGCCCATCGAGCCCAGGAACACCGACGTGGCACCGAGGAGGCGAATCCGGTCGTCGCCGAACCGGTGGTACATCGCGTCGGGGGCGGTGATCGCGTTGCGAACCTCGCCCAGCAGCCGCATCTTCCGTGCTAGCAGCCAGTAGGCGACGACGAACCCCATGATGACCGCCGTCCCCATGACGAAGATGAATTCGAAGCCGGTTTCGTAGGCTGACGCGGGGAATCCCACGATGCCCCAGCCGCTCTGGATGGACGCGAAGATGGACAGCGATATCACGAGGATGCCGGCGCTCCGGCCGGCGACGTAGTAATCTTCCTCGTTCGACTGGTAGCGCCCGGCGAGCACCCCGATCCCGATCATCAGGACCGAAAACACCACCATGAACGCGATCGCGAGGTCGCTGCTGTACTGGACGGGCAGTTCGCCGCCCCAGGTCTGCAGCGGACCGATGGCCGTCGGCGTCATGACTCCGGCTCCTCCACACCGGTAGCCCGACGCCCACCCGGTTTCGTCCGGTCTCTATCTTCGTCCACCTCGTCCAGGCCCGTGAAGCGTAGTCCGAAGTACACCGAGGTGACCAGGAACAGAACGATACCCCCCAGTACCAGTTCCACCACCGGGGTTGGAAACCCGAGTAGGTACAGTATAGTCATCGGACAGTTTCGATTTCGCCCTCGAGCCAAAAGAAGCGTTCCTTTCAAATATGAACTCCTTATTAAAATATTCTGGATATTGCATATATGCCTCCGTACCACCGCAGGAACCAGCAAGTGAATCGAATCGATCCTCGTAAAGGCGGTCACCATCGCTCTCCCAGCGTTACGATGCCACTCCAGCGTTACGAAGCCACTTTCAAATCCCACACGTGACTACTCGTCCTCACAGTTGTTCGGACAGAAGAGCCGGTGGAGGGATTTGAACCCTCGGCCTAATCCTTACGAAGGATTCGCTCTAGCCAGTCTGAGCTACACCGGCGCGTACTCCTACGTTGGACCGATACCACCAATAAGGGTTGCGAATCACCCCGCCGACGGGCGATCCGGGGCCGAGCGACGCGTCACTGCCTGGTCAACCGAACGTCCAGCACGACGTTCAGTTCGTGTGGAGCGTAGGACCGCACCGTCCGGCGATTCTCGACAGTCACCTCGTACTCGTCCCCGGCGGCCTCGCGGATAGCCCGCTCGCCCGGTCCGTACGGGTCGTCCTCGTGCTGTATGTCGTAGTAGTGGAGTACGCAGTCGTCGCCGGCGATAGTCACCGCCGCGTCCAGAAATTCGTCGGCCGTGTGGGGGAGATTCATCACGATGCGGTCGGCCCAGTCCTCGTAGTCGGCGGCCACCTCGCGGACGTCCCCCTCGATGGCGGTGATTCGGTCGGCGATCCCGTTGCGCTCGGCATTCGCTCGGAGATACCGGATAGCATCGGGGTTGACGTCGACGCCAACCACCTCGGCACCGCGTTTTGCCATCGGGACGGCGAACGGACCGACCCCGGCGAACATGTCGAAGGCGTGCTCGCCGTCCCGAACTTGCTCGACGACGCGGTGGCGCTCGGTCGCCAGGCGAGGCGAGAAGTACACCGACGCGAGGTCCACCAGAAACTCACAGCCGTACTCACGGTGGACCGTCTCCGTACTCTCGCCAGCCAGGATTTCCCAGTCTCTGACGCGCTGCTCGCCCTTGATCTTTGAGGCGCGATTGAGGACGGTGTCCAGGGGAATGTCCGACTCGACGATGGCGTCGGCGAGGTCCCTCGCCCGTTCCGGGTCGTCCTCCTCGACGAGGGCGACGCCGCCGAGGCGCTCGTAGGACGGCTCGAAATCCAGCAAGTCCGCCGGTAGCGTCTGTCCTTCACGCACTGGAGCGTCCCGGTCGACCACCTCGTATTCGGCGGGCACCACCTCGGAGTCGACCACCGGGACGTAGAGCCAGCCGTTCTCTACGACGATCTCCCGGTTCTCGTCGACGAGGTCGCGTTCGGCGAGGTGGCGACGAGTCTCCTCGCCGTCCTCGCGGTCGACCCGGACGCACGGTACCATGGCCGGTAGTCCGCAGCGGCAGGGAGTAAGCCTGACGCCTCGCCGGTCCGGCGCGCTTATGTCGTCGACACCCCCAGGGAGGGTATGCTCACGTTCGTCGGACTCGGCCTGTACGACGAGCGGTCTATCACGCTCCGGGGCCGCGAGGCCCTGCAGGCCGCCGACCGAGTATTCGCCGAATTCTACACCAGCAAACTGGCCGGAGCGAGCCTGGAGACCGTCGAGGACGCACACGACGTCGAAATCGACGTTCGCGACAGGGCCGGCGTCGAACAGGACCCCGAACCCATCCTCGCTGCCGCCGAGTCCGGCGACGCGGTCTTCCTGACGGCCGGCGACCCGATGATATCGACGACGCACGTCGACTTGCGTCTCCGGGCGTCAGAACGAGGGATCGACACCCGCGTCGTTCACGGTACGACTGCCCAGACGGCAGCGAGTTCGCTCACCGGCCTCCAGAACTACCGTTTTGGCAAGGCCACGACGCTGCCCTTCGAGCGGTCCCACGGCGGTGACGGCGTCCCCGACAGCGTTCTCGAAACGATCGGGGCCAACCGCGACCGGGACCTCCACACGCTGGTCTACCTCGACATCGACCGCGAAGGCAACGACTACATGACCGGCGACCACGCGACGTCGCTCCTTGACGATGCGGGCCTCGACGGCGTCGCCGTCGTCGTCGGGCAGGCCGGTAGCGACGACCCGACGGTCGCAGCCGACCGACTCCCGTCGCTCTCAAGCGGTTCCTACGGTCCACCGCTTCACCTTCTCGTGGTCCCTGGGTCGCTGCATCCACTGGAACGCGATGCGCTCGTGGCACTGGCTGGGGCACCAGAGGACGCACTTTCGACGTAGTGTCCGACTAGCTTGGCTGAGGTCGTCGGCAAGAAGAAACTTAGTCGGCAGTGTGGCCGGCCGGTTTGTCGACGCCGAACGCCGTGGCCAGGTCGTACTCTCGGCCGGTGAGCAGGTAGATGGCGTCCTCGAGTATCGTCAGTACTTCGGGGAGTTCCTGGACGATGAGGTAGGTGATTACCACCAGGGCGACGACCGACGCACTCTGGGCGATGATCCGGTCGGCCCAGATGTACGACACCTTCAGCGGGCTCGTGAGTCCGAACAGGTCGGCCGTCAGGTCGGGCAGGACGTGGAAGTACTGGTGTCCGAAGCTGAGCCCGATGAAGACGTTGCGGACGATGTTGAGCACGTAGATGACGGGAATCGCGACGAGGAACGCACGGAGTTTCCGCCGGACTGGGGCGTCGACGGCGGCGATGAGCCCGGCCATGATCGCCATGCTTCCGATGCCGGTGCACGCCAGGACGATAGTGTACGTAATCGGCACCGTCGACTGGTCCCGGAAGACGAACGTGCTCTCGAACGGGTGGGTCTTCTTCGCGATGTCGTACGTCCGGACGTGCCCGTCCACCGTCGCCTGAACCTGCGTTCCGCCGACGACCTCGGGATTGTAGCCGATGGCGTCCATCACCCACGCCGTGTGCGCCGTCGTCATCTCGATGAGTGGCTCGCTTAGTTGCGGCATCGCGGCGAACGGGAGGTAGATAGCTCCCATGACGGCGATGGCTCGCGAGAGGACGAACAGCGAATCCCGACCTTTGATGAGCAAGACACCGACGTAGAGGGCCATCGGGACCGCGAGGACGCTGCCGACCCCCTCGATGATGCTCTTTTGCTCGAACGCGAAGTAGTGGATCAGCGTCAGCCAGAAGGCGCCGAAGAGAATCCAGGCGCCGGCCAGCACGTATCGTCCGTAGTCGCGGTCTACCTGTTCCAGGACGACCCCGGCGAGGAACAGGACCACGACGAGCCAGCCGAGCTGGTCCGTGTAGGTGCCGACTTCGGCGAGGAGATCGATCAGGACACCGAACATCCAATCGGCCCTAGCTTGGCCGATGACGGCTATAGGTCTTGCCGTTCGGTGTACGGGCTGCACACCGGCGCAGCCGCTGTCGACGTAGCGCGCGAAGAAAAATCGTCGGTCAGGGACCGGAGCGATTCCGGTTAGTTGTTACGGCGGGCTGCCAGCAGCGCAGCGCCGAGCAGCGCGATGACGGAGACCACGACACCGAAGCCGGGGCCGTCGTCACCGGGTGTGTCGGTCGCCGTCGCGGTGGCAGTGTCAGTCGCCGTGGCGGTCGAGGTTGCCGTGGCCGTAGCCGTGGCCGTGGCCGTCGCGGTGGCCGTGGCCGTCGGCGTCGGGGTCGGCGTGCCGACGTTCTCGACGACTTCGCCGTCCTGGGTTGCCGAGAACTGGCTCAGACTGACCGTGAACGTGTCGCCGACGGACGTGTCGGACATGTCGAACGTCGTCGACCAGGCGTTCCCGCTCTCGCCAGACTCGACGGTTGCCGTGGCGGGCTTGACGAACGGACTGGCAGCATCCTCACTCTGGATGCGGAGGCTCAGCTCAGTGCCGACTGCGACGGTCGTCGTACCGGAGACCGTCTGACCTTCGGCGTTCGTGAGCTCGAGCGTGCCAGTGCCGGGGTTGATCGTCACCTGTCGCGCCGCGTAGCTCCATTCGGCCTTGGTGACTTCTGCGTCACTTGCCGACGTTCCAGCGACCAGGCCCGTCCCGGGGTCACCGGTGTAGGCGTGGATCGTGAACGAGGTGTTGAAGCTCTGGCCCGTGCTGAGCGTGCCCTGTGAGGTCACGAGGTTCGCAGGGTCGTTGTAGACGACGTAGTAGGTGTCGTTCGCGCCGTCAGAAACGATGGTATCGGCGTTCGCAACGACATCCTCGACCATCGTCCCCTGCTTGTTCGCGCCGGGGTCAATTTCGGACATGCTCATGTCGAAGACGGCGCCCAGATCACTGGCGTTGCGCGTAGTGTTCTGGGCGTTACTGAAGTTGCCGTTAGCGGCAACGGCGCCTTCGAGACCTTCCGCTTCGATGGCGATGACCATGTGATCGCCCTTTGCGATGCTGGCGTCCTGCGTCAGCGTGCTACCGGCAGCAGCCTGAATCTTCGAGACGCTGGTCAGGTCTGCGGAACTCGGAGCAGTCCAGTGGCTGACGCCCTGGGTGGCCCGCTGCGTGAGCGTCGCAACAGCGAGGTCGTCGGACGCGTTCGTAGCAACAGCCGCTCCGTTATCTTCGCTGTCGACGGCGACTTCGTAGCTGTCGGCGGCGATGAGGTCGTCAGGACCTCCGTCGACGGACACCGATCCGTGGAGTTGCGTGCCCGAAACGGTGTCGTCACCAGCTGCGGAGAACTCGTTTCCGCTACCAGCAATGTACGAGTTCCACTTCAGGGTGACCATGCCGTCACCGTCTTCGTCAGTGACGGTCACGTTGGCCTCGTAGCCGGAGTCGGCGTAGTCACCGACCGTGACGTTGGCAGTTTCGGAGTTCGTCAGTTCGATCGGGATGTTGACGATATCTCCACGGTTGTCACTGTTTTGTGAGTTGACGAACGAGGCAGACGTGTCAGCAGCCTGCTCAACGTTAATTTCGCCGGACTCGTCAGTAATGCCGGTGTTGTTATCCGTCACCTTGACGGTGTACGTACCGGTCGACTGGGCACCGAAGTCTGCAGTGACCGAGTGACCTCCCTGCAGGGAGATGACTTGGCTTTCGACCTCGTTACCGTTGGAATTCAGCAGCGTCGCGACCGCTTGGCCGTCGGCGTTGCTGTAAACGTCCGCCTGGAGCGCTTCGTTGGTCGTGATGTTGGTGCTCACAGCCGTGACATCGAGTCCCAGAGTGGACACGGAGAAGTTCGTCGATACGGTAGTACCGTTACGGAATTCAACCTTGTAACTGTTGCCAGCGACGAGGTTGCCGGTCCCGTACACGTACACGTAACTTCCCTCACCGGTGGACGATGTAATTGTTGCATCGCCACCAGTAATCCGGATATCTTCGTTGGTATAGTTACCAACGAGGGCGATAGGTTCGCCCTTGTAGACGGTTTGGTCGCCTCCGTCGAATTCGACGGAAGTAGCCGTCGTAGTTACGTCATCATCGGTGGCAACCAACGTACTACCGTCCCAGACCTCGATCGAAAGATCTTGGTTGGGAGTAACGTCGGCACCCAGGTTGTACGTATAGGTATTCGTACTACCCTTCTGGGTCAACGTAGCGTTGTCCACCGCAACATTGCTTGGACTGTTGATGGTGACGGTACCACTGCTGAGAGATTGGTTCAGTACAATCTCCAGTGTGTTAGTACCACCATCTTCGTACTCCACAGCGGATAGCAGTTCTGCGTGCTGATTTGCAGCAGCAGCGCCTCCTGAGAACGCGACGGTACCGGCGAAGACGCTCAATACCATCAGCGCAGCCAGGAAAAGGCCGCGGAGTTTGTCTTGTGTTCCTGTCATAGTTGGGTTGGGTTGTATTCTGCGGCGACTGCAGCTTTCCACCGGGAATCGGTCGCATCTGCAACGTCGTCAGCGTCGTCGAACGGCGCCGGTGTACTCGCTACTGTCACCATGGGCAGGGGTACAACGGAACGGACCACTGCCTGTTATAAATGTTTTGTGGTAGGGTTTGCGGGATGACATGGAAGCACACGCTTCCACGACCCCGATATCGGGCACTTCGGGGGCTGGACCCCAATATGGAGAACTTATTGCCGTGCCGGCTACCACGATAATGACACGAGGGGATAAGCTTTGTGGGCTATTCGTCGGATGGCGGCGGACAGGATGCAGCGTTATCTGGGAACGACTTCGATTTCGTGCCCGTCCCCATCCTTGGTGAACGCGTACCTGTCGCCACAGCTCTCGGGGTCGCGGTAGTGTTCGGCCCCACGCTCCAAGAGGGTCGCCCAGTCGCCGTGCAGGTCGTTCGTCCGAACGGCGACGTGCCCCCAGGCGTCTCCCATCTCGTAGGACCGGCCGTCGTAGTTGTAGGTCAGTTCCATCGTCATCGCCTCTTCGGGGGCGTCGCCAGGCTTGACGAAGTAAAGTGCGAAGTCGTCGAACTCCTCGCGGCGGACAAGGTCGTAGTCCAGTTTCCGGACGTACCAGCCGAGAGATTCGTCGGCGTCCTCGACGCGGATCATCGTGTGGTCGAGACTCCAGCGGGCCCCGTAGTCCCGCTCGACGAGTTCGATTTCGTGCCCGTCAGGGTCCTGGACGAAGGCGTAGGATCCGCCGCAGGAGTCCGGGTCGCGGTAGTCCTCGACGCCGGCGTCGAGAAGTTCGTCGTAGGCCTCGTATACGTCGTCGACCCGGACGGCGATGTGTCCCCAGGCGTCGCCCATCTCGTAGGACCGACCGTCGTGGTTGTAGGTCAGTTCCAGATAAGCGCCGTCCTCGTGAGCGTCGGGAGCCTTGAGATTGACGTTAGTGAAGGTGTCGGCCTCCCAGCGACCGATTTCCTCGTAGCCGAAGTGGTCCTGGTAGAAGTCCAGTGCCTCGTCGAGGTCCTCGACGCGCATCATGGTGTGGTCGAGTATCGCGTTCATGGCGTTCGGAACGACGGTCGGGGGTGCGAAAAGCGTGGTGCTAGCGACTCGCCGGCAGGATCGAACCCCGAATCGCTGGCCATTCGAACCACCAGACGGCCAGCCAGCAGGCCATCGTTCCGAAGGGGAACGCGGTGTATCCGGGCCGGCGGAGGAAGCCCCAGGCCACGGAGACCTGGGTCAGTCCGACGAGAACGAGGAGCCCTGCGGTCACTCGCCGGTCCTCGCGGTCGAAGAGAAGGCCGAGTGCGACGTTCGCGAGGGCCAGCAGGTACAGGCCGACGCCGAATGGCCAGGCAGCGAGATAGTTCGGAAGGTCCCGCGTGTACGTGAAGGTGAAGTTGTAGAGGTCAGTGACGTGGCCGGTCGAGGGGTCGACGAGTCCGAACGGAAAGAGGAGGGTCGTCGATTCGGGATGGACGACGACCGTCCACGGGAGGACTGCGAGTCCAAGGACGGCCAGGAGACGGCGGTCCATCTCACTTTCGGGCGACGATACGGAGGACATCCTCGTCGGCGAGGGTGTGGTCGCGGCCCACCTGCTGTTCGTCGTGTTTGGCGCTTGGGCCGGAGACTCGCGCGAACCGGAAGCGCTCGTCGAAGCTCCCGCCGAGTTTCTCGCAGGCGTCGCCGACGGTGTCGCCCTCCCGGAGGATGAGTGGTTCTTCGTAGTCGACGCCGCGGCCGGGCTTGTCCATGTAGATCCGGATGAGGCCGAGTTCGTTCCAGATGCGGTCCCGGAAGGCGTCGAGACCCCTGTCCGCCTCGGCGCTGATGAAGACGGCCTCGTCCGGATCGATGTCCCGCGATTCCAGGTCGGCGTCGACGGCCTCCTTGTAGTCGGGTTCGATCAGGTCGACCTTGTTGACGGTGACGAGCGACGGGAGGTAGACCCGGTCGTCCATGATGCCGTCGATGAGTCGGTCGAGGTCGACTTTCTCGCCGATGGTCACGTCGGCGTTGACGTACCCGTGCTCCCGGAGGACCTCGCCGATAGTGCTCTCCTCGAGGTCCTGGTCGACGCTGGAGGTGACGGAGATGCCGTCCTTGTGCTTCTTGCGGATGGAGACGCGAGGTGGGTCTTCGTCGAGTCGGATGCCGTTCTTGTACAGTTCCTCGTAAAGCCGGTCGTACTGCTCGATTTCGAAGACCGAGAGGACGAAGACGACGAGGTCGGCGGTCCTGACGACCGAGAGGACTTCCTTGCCGCCGCCCCGCCCGCCGGCGGCGCCTTCGATGAGGCCGGGGACGTCGAGCATCTGGATGTTGGCGCCCCGGAACTGGAGCATGCCAGGGTTGACGTCCAGCGTGGTGAATTCGTACGAGCCAACCTCGCTGTCGGCGTTCGTGAGGGCGTTGAGGAGCGTGGACTTGCCGACGCTTGGGAAGCCGACGAGCGCCACGGTGGCGTCGCCGTGCTTTTCGACGGCGTAGCCGGGGCCGCTTCCACCGCCGGACTGGCGTTGCTCGAGCGTCTCTTTGAGTTCGGCCAGCTTGGCTTTCAGGCGACCGATGTGAGCCTCCGTCGACTTGTTGTAGGGCGTCGACCGGATCTCCTCTTCGATCTCCTCGATCTCCTCCTCGAGCCCCATTACCCGGGAGTGGGCCGCCGGGGTGCAAAAGGGCTTTCTTCCGGTCCGAGTCCGTTTCGACACACTAAAGCACGCCGCTGAGTCATGATGGATTATGACAGATGCGGCCCGTCTGCGTGACAGTACGCAGATCCTCCTCCCGGCGACCGCACTCGATGGCATCCGTGACGAGCTGGAAGACCGGTTCGTCGTGACCGTCCGGCGAGAAGAGGGTGACGTCCGCATCATCGGGAGCCCCGTGGAGATCAAAGACGCCAGCGAATTCCTCGCCCGCAACGGCGTCACTGTGGCTTGAGAGCGAGTTACTTATAGGCGATTCTGAGGTAATAAGGGCCCGAGGGCCAGTTGTCCGCCAACCCTGGAACTGGTTTGTCTGTTTCAGCGTCGCTACGGCTACCGCACCGGCAGTGAAAGCCCTCACCT
>CAZGAX010000087.1:0-16557 GCA_964523745.1 uncultured Halobacteriales archaeon
CGCCGCGGTCCTCGAAGGCGTACAGTTCCTCGACGATCTCCTCGCCGCTCTTGTCGACGTACATCTCGACAGATTCGACGGCCGGCGTGCCGATCTCGCGGAATCCGTAGCCCCTGGCCACGGACTCGACGGTGTCCATGACCTCGCGGCGGGCCGCCATCTCCGGCGGGTAGAAGTCACGAAAGCCCTTGACGCGGTCGTACATGTCACCGGCTTCGACGACCGGTCGCTTGAAACTGTCCTTCGCCGGCCGTCAGTCGTCCGTGGCGAGGTAGTCCCGCCGATTCCGGACGATATAGACGTCGTAATGCTCGTCAGCGGCGACAGAACTGCCGACGCTACTGATCGGCGTAACGACGCGGCCGGCGTTCTCGCTGCCGATGAAGACGACGTCGGCGTCGCGTTCCCTGGCAAATCGCTTGAGGCGCTTGGCGATAGACCCGCGCGGCAAGTGGGAAGCGACCCGCTCGACGTGGTACGACGCTGCTGGGGAAACGTTGGCGACCTGGTCGCGAAGGCGCGATGCGATGCGGTCGGCGTCGAACGGCTCTGCGTCGTCGAGCCAGTCGTGGCTTCTGGCGTAGTCGGCGCCGTTCGGGATGACCGTCACTGCTTCGACCTGGGCGTCGAAGGCCGCTGCCATGACGTTGGCCCGCCTGAGCGCCAGGGCTGAGAGCTCGCTCCCGTCGAACGGGACGACTATCATGCGTTCACGCTCACAAATGCCGGTAGGCTGCCTGAGGTTAAAAAGGATACAGCGGTATCGCCCGACGGGACTGCCCTACGGTCGTCCAGTCACGCGAGACTGGACGTGTGCCGGAAAGATGTCGTCGACGGCTCCGTCGCCCGCTTCGCGGGCCAACAGTGTCCGGAGTTCGGCCTCGTAGTCACCCTTGCCGAGGTCGGCGCTCTGGCCGGTTTCGACCGACAGCAACTCGGCGGCCAGATCGTCAATGGCCCCTCGGCCGACGCCAGCCAGCGGCGCGAGGTGACTCACGTCGTACCGGTCTTCGATGCTCTGTGCCAGGGAGCGGTCGACCGTC
The DNA here is from genome assembly GCA_964523745.1 of uncultured Halobacteriales archaeon. Taxonomy (GTDB): domain Archaea; phylum Halobacteriota; class Halobacteria; order Halobacteriales; family Haloarculaceae; genus CAZGAX01. The sequence goes on from CAZGAX010000087.1 coordinate 1,044, forward strand.
GGAACGCGGTCGTCGCGTCGAGTGCCGTCGGCAACGGCGTCGAACTCGCCCGAGGCTGCCACGACCTCCAGGGCGTGCTCGTGGAGTTGCTGGATACCGTTGCGGGGAAAGCCGTCGGCGAGCACCTGGTCGGCAGCCTCGCGGAGCACGTCGGGGTCCAGGTCGACGCGGTCGAACGGCAGGTCGAGAGCGTCGGCCGCCTCACTGGCGTACTCCCAGTCGTCCGTGAGGCCGAAGCTCCCGGTGACGAGCGTCACGTCGGCGTGGGGTTCGAGAAAGAGCGCAGCCAGCGCCGAATCTTTGCCGCCGCTGAACAGGAGGCCGACGTCCATCTACCGGCGCCGGATGTCGAAGCTCTTGGAGTCGGGCGTCAGTTCCTTCAGGAGCTGTTTCATCTTCCCGTCGTCAATCTTGTCCTGAATGCGGCCGCTCTGGGCCAGCGCGACGAGCTGTTGCTCGACCTGCTCGCCGACGTCGGGCTTGGACATCTTGACGGTGTTGAGCCGCTTGCGCGCCTCGTCGGTGAGGTGCTGGCGGAGGATGGCCTTCTTCTGGGCTTCGGCCTGCTGGCGCTGGGCCTCCATGGCCTCTTCCTGGGCTTCGCCGCCCTGTTGCTGTTCTTTCAGCTGCTCCATCTTCTCCTGTCGGAGCTGTTCTAGCTCGTCTTCGGTGGGGTCGCCGCTCATACGGTGGTATTGTTGTGAGGGGCGGAAAACCATTACGGAGAAAGGGGGACTCTCCCTCCGGTCGAGTCCCCGTATTCCGAGCGGGGAGTGAAACGACCCGCGAGGAGAGAGGGAGATTCTCACTTCGTTCGAATCTCCGAATTGCGAGCGGTGACCGGAGGGAACCGCGAGCAGGGAGGTTCGAGCGAAGCGAGAACCTCAGCAAAGCGAACGGGGAGTCGTGAGCGAAGCGAGCGACTCCGAACGGCGAGCCGTCGGCTCCCGAATCCGGTGAAAACGCGCGTAGAGAACGACCGAGTTACGCGTAGCGGTTCAGCGCCGGGTCGTCGAGGTCTTCGAGAACTTCGGTGGCCGTCTCGTCGAGAAGCTGCTGGCCCTCGGGGGTGATGACGCGACCCTCGCCCTCGGCCGTCGAGACGTAGCCGGCGTCTTCGAGCTGCTGGAGGGCGGTGCGGATGATGCTGCCCGAGCCGTCGGCGCTCTGGCGGGGGCGGACCCGGTAGCGGGTCGAACCCTGCTTCGCGGAGCCGTAGGCGGTGCGGAGGGCACCGACGCCGACCGGCCCGTCGACGGCGACCTTCCGGAGGAGGCTGGCGCTCCGGCGAACCCAGAAGTCGTCCTGCTCGGGCGGGAGTTCGCGGTCGACGCTGGTCTTGGTGAACTCCGCCCAGTCGGGTGCTTCAACGGCCGATTCGTCCGCGAGCTTCGCCGCGACCGCCTCGATGAGGTCCTCGGCAGGCGCGTCGTAGAGTGTCGTCATTGGGGATTTCTTTCCCGTGCCGTCATTTAAGCACGTCGGATTACTGATGGCGTCGGCGGCGTCGGTGCTTGGTGCCGATGATGGCCGCGAAGCCGCCGCCGACGACCGTCGGCAGCCAGTACGTCGCCCCGCGGTGGATGAGCACTGCGGCCGTGGCGACCGAGGCGGAGACGCCGGCGGCGGGGATCAACAGCGCGATGAACGCCGCCTCGAGCCCGCCCAGTCCACCCGGCAAGGGCGTAACGCCGGCGATGCTTCCCACCGGGACGACCAGCAGCGCGGCGGGAAACGGTACCTGGTAGCCGATTGCGTACAGTGAGAGCCACAGCGACGTCGAGAGGGCGAGCCAGCCCAGCGCGGAGAAGGCCATCGCGGTGACGAGCGATTTGGGGTCCCGGGCGACGCGGCTTACCGCGTCGAAGAACCCTTCGATGCGGTCCGCGAGGACGTCTTTCGACGGGGGCGACCGGCCGGGGATCAGTCTGGCAACGCCCTGGATGAGCGGCCCGACGACCCGGAGGACGGCCGCCTCGATGCGATAGCGGTGGCGCCAGCCGACGTAGGCGCCGACGGGGACGACCAGTGCCAGCGCGACGACGGCGGCGGCCGCGAAGATGAGGTTCCGGGTGAGCCGGGCGGCACTCAGCAAAACGAAGCCGAAGCCGACGGTCGCCAGTCCGATCGAGGGAACGAAGTGGATGGTGTCGACGCTGGCGATGGCGGCGAGGCCACGTTCGTACTCGCTGTCGGCGACCGAGGAGATCATCAGGGCGCTGATCGGCTCGCCGCCGGCCTGTCCGAAGGGTGTGACGTTGTTCGAGAACACCGCCGCCGAGAACACCATGATGGCCTTCGGCGGGGAGACCGGCGCGCCGACCGAGCCAAGGACGGTGTGTAACGACATGCCCCAGCAGGCGAGCCAGAACCCGGCCACGAGGACGATCAACACGAGAAAGCGGGGGTCCGCGTTGTTCAAGGCGTCGACGACGTCGCCGACGCCGATCACCGAGACGACGACCCAGAGGACGAGCCCAGCGGCCAGAAAGCCGATTACGGTCGACACCCGGTCGCCGTTCATGTAGGTGCGGTTGACCGTGCACGGCTTGAAGCCTCCGGAAGCCGGACGTTTTTAGGCTGGCCGTCCAAGCGGCGCCATGGACGAAGCGGCGGCGTTACGGCGACTGGCAGCGCTTCTCCCCGATGCTGGCGACGACGCCGCCATTCTCGAGGACCTCGTCGTGACGACGGACATGCTCCACGAGCGAACGGACTTTCCCGACGGAACGACCCGTTACACGGCCGGCTGGCGGGCCGTCGGGGCATCACTCTCCGACGTCGCCGCGATGGGGGCCGACGCGGTGGGCGCCGTCGCAGCCTACGGCGCTCCCGCCCTGGAGTGGGACGAAATCGAGCGGTTCGTCGCCGGCGCGACCGACGTCTGTGACCTGGTCGAGGCCGACTACGTGGGCGGCGACCTCGACAGTCACGCGGAGTTTACCGTCGCGTCGACCGCCATCGGCCGGGCAGAGGCGCCGGTTCGTCGCTCCGGCGCCGCGCCGGGCGACGTGGTCTGTGTGACCGGCACGCTCGGGCGGACCGGCGTCGCTCTCCGGCTGTTCGAGGCCGGCGAGACCGAACGGGCCAACGACCTGTTCCGGTTCGAACCCCGAGTCGCGGCGGGCCGAGTACTCGGGACGTACGCCACGGCGATGATCGACTCCAGCGACGGACTCGCTCGCTCCGTCCACCAGCTCGCCGAGGCAAGCGACTGTGGCGTGGCGCTCGAAACGCCGCTGCCGATCGACGGGCGCGTCGACGACGTGGCCGCCGACGCCGACGAGCGACTGGAACTCGGAGCCTTCCTCGGCGAGGACTTCGAACTGGTGTGTACAGTTCCGGAAGGGGACCTGGCAGGGGCCCGCGAGGCAGTTCCCTGCTCGCTCACCTCCGTCGGGACAGTCACGGCAAACGGCGTCACACTCGACGACGAGCCGCTACCGAACCGTGGCTACGACCACGGAGAACACTGAGGGCCAATCTACGTGATAGCGACCGGAACGGGCGTGAAACAGAGCGCCCCGAGGACGAACGTCACGACGCCGAGAACCATCCGCGGGGTGTCGATCGTCTCGTCGCGTATCGGCGTCGCCGGACCGGCGTAGGCGAGTCCCAGCGCGAACAGCCCCCACATCGCCCAGATACCCACCGAATTGGCCCCGTCACGGATGAACAGGAGGTAGCCCGCGAGAGCGAAAAGCGCCCCGGGCACGGCGGCGGCAACTGTCTCCTGGCGCCGGCCGACCATCGCCCGGACGATGTGGCCGCCGTCGAGCTGGCCCACCGGGAGGAGATTGAGGAACGTGACGAACATGCCGACCCAGCCGCCGAAGACGACGGGGTGGACCGTCCCGCTCTCGAGCTTGCTCGCGGTGCCGGTGAGTTCTGCGATCGCCTGTAGTAGCGGCGGATTGTTGAAGACGATGCGGGCGGCCTCCCCGCTGGCCGCCTGAGGCGCCGACTGCTGGACTGCCAGCGGCTCGAGCTGGAGCCCAATGGCCGTGACGACGACCGTGGCGACCAGTCCGGCCAGCGGCCCGGCGGCGCCGATGTCGAACAGCGCCCGCCGGTCGGGGATCCGGCCGCGCATCTTGATGACGGCTCCCATCGACCCGATGTAGGTCGGGAGTGGAATGAAGTAGGGCAAGGAAGCGTCCACGTCGTGGTACCGGCTCATCACGTAGTGGCCGAACTCGTGGATGCCCAGGACGCCCACGATTGCGACCGTAAAGGGCCAGGCTTCCAGGGCGCGTAGCGGATCGTCGAACACCGGAATCTGGTACCAGTAAAAGGCACCCGCGAACAGCGTCGACGCGACCGTCAGCAGGAACAGAACCACGTTCCGGAGCGGTATCCCGTCCGACGAATCACTCCTGGGCTCGGCAACGAGGACGTACTCGCCGGCCGAGAGGGGAAGCCCCTCGGCGTCGGGATAGCCCTGCTGGAGGGATACCTCGTAGCCCTTCTCACGAAACAGCGGCCAGACGCGTTCTTCGAGCGTCTGTCGGTCGACGCGTGGCTGGCCGACGTACAGGACCGTATCACCGTCGGTCCGGACCTCGTAGACGTCGAAAACCGAGGCGAATTCGGCTACCGCCGGCCGGTCGGCCGACGCCTCGCGCTCGCCCATCGACCCGAGGTACGCTGTGGGCCCGCATAAATCCCGTGACGTGACTCGACCGGCCGGTCACGGCGTCGCGGCTGCCTGGGAACCGGTGGGGCCGGCCCGTAAGACGGCGAAGGCGGCCGAACGAACCGCAGAAAGGTACGGGGTCGGGCGGTCGGGGAGCGGGCGGTCGGGGAACGGACAGTCAGGAACGCCAGTGTGTACTCAGGCGAGTTCGACGCGCCAGGTGGTCGCGCTGGTGTAGGACCACTTCTCGACTTCCAGGTCCGTGGCGGAATCCTTGAGTTTGACCATCAGGGCGCCGATCTCCTTGGGCGAGAGACCGACTTCGTCGGCGATGAACTTGCTCTTGAAGTACATCTCACCGTCCTGGGCCTTCCGGGTGAGGAAGGACTTCAGGCGGTCTTCCTTCGAGCGTTCGTCGTGGGAGGGCTGTGGAGTCGCGCTCATGAGTTGCTGCCTCGCTTGTCCCTGGCCGCCGTAGGAGTATATAAAGAAAGGAAGCTTAGCGTTGCTTCGAACGCTTTCAGGTGAACAAAAGGGATCGGTGACGTTTCACAACGCCCTGAAAAAGCTTTAGACCTTTTACAAGCCCCTCTCGTCCCTTTAGGAAGAAAGCCATCGATCGTAAATTCCCTGTCGTACCCAGCTTCGAACTAACCCCCGGAACGCCAAAAACGAGGATCTTATTGCCGTTTGTGTCGTAGTCGCATGCGGTCCATTCCGGGAACCCCTGACGGACGTCAGACGGGAGCGCGACCGACGCCGTGCGTCGGCTGTGACAACCCTTAAGACGGCATCGGGGCTACGCCGACCCAATGAAGGTCGTCGTCTCTATCGGCGGAAGCGTCCTGGCCCCGGACCTCGACCCGGACCGGGTCCAGGCCTACGCCGACGTCGTGGAAGCGCTCGACGCCGACGGACACGAGGTCGGCGTCGTCGTCGGTGGTGGCGAGGTCGCACGTGATTACATTACTACGGCCAGGGACCTGGGCGCCAACGAGATCGAACTCGACCAACTGGGTATCGCCGTCACCAGATTGAACGCCAGGCTGCTCGTCGCCGCACTGGACGAACGAGCGGCAGGGGCACCGCCGGAGGACTACGAGGCTGGGGGAGCCGCCCTCCGGCGGGGTGACGTCCCGGTGATGGGCGGCACCGTCGCCGGCCAGACGACCGACGCCGTCAGCGCCGCGTTCGCAGAGTACGTCGACGCCGACCTGCTGGTCTACGCCACGAGCGTTCCCGGAGTCTTCGACGCCGACCCGAACGAGGACGGCGACGCGACCCGGTTCGACTCGCTGACGGCCGGAGAACTGGTCGACGTCATCGCCGACCTCGAGATGAACGCCGGCAGCAACGCCCCGGTCGACCTGCTCGCCGCGAAACTGATCCAGCGGTCGGAACTCCGGGCTATCGTCCTCGACGGCACCGACCCCGAGGGCGTGCTCGACGCCGTTCGGGGCGACCACGCCGGGACCGAAATTCTGCCGGACGGGGCCTGACAGATGGCCGAGCCTGACCCGTACACGGTCACCGAGAGCCGCGACAGGGACTTCTGGGCCGACGCCGTCGCCGACGCCATCGAGGCCCGCGACCCCGACGAGCCGATCGTCGTCAAGGGCGGCATCTCGCCCTCCGGCGTACCCCACCTCGGCAACGTCAACGAGATTATGCGGGGCTACTTCGTCGCGGAAGCGCTCCGCGACAGGGGTCACGATGTCCGGCAGGTGTTCACGACCGACGACCGCGACCCCCTCCGGAAGGTCCCCCGGAAGCTGGCCGACCTGGACGGGAACGTCGTCGGCCTCGGAGAGGTGGACGCAGGGGCCCTCGGCCGGAATCTCGGCAAGCCCTACACCGCCGTACCGGACCCCTTCGGCTGCTGTGACTCCTACGGCGACCACTTCTCGCACCTCATCGAGCGCAGCGCCGACCTGCTCGGAGTTCCCATCGATGTCGTCTCGGTGACCGACCTCTACGAGGACGGCGACCTGGACGACGTGACCAGGTTCCTCCTCGAAAACCGCGAAACCGCCCGGGAGGTGCTCGCGGACTACCAGGACAAGGTCGACGACAGCTACGTCCCTTTCAATCCGATCTGTGAGGACTGTGGCAAGATCACCGAGACGGTGACCGCCGTCGACGCCGAGACAGGGACTGTCGAGTACGTCTGCACCGACATGGAGGCCGGCGAGCAGACCATCGAGGGCTGCGGCCACGAGGGGACCGCCGGACTGCGGGACGGCAAGCTTCCCTGGCGGTTCGAGTGGCCGGCCGAGTGGCAGGTGCTTGGCGTCGACTTCGAGCCGTTCGGCAAGGACCACGCCGAGGGCTCCTGGCCGTCCGGCGAGGACGTCGCCAGGAACGTCCTCGAAATCGAGCCGCCGGTCCCGATGGTCTACGAGTGGTTCACGCTCAACGGCGAGCCGTTCTCCTCGTCGGAAGGCAACGTCATCCTCGTCTCGGACGTCCTGGAGCTGCTCGAACCCGAGGCACTCAGATACTTCTTCAGCCTCGACCCCTCCAGGGCCCGGGACTTCGACGTCGGCCGCCTCGACCAGCTAGTCGACGACTTCGACCGATTCGAGCGCGTCTACTACGGCGAAGTCGAGGCCGACGAGGACGAACGAGCACTGGCAGCAGAGGTCTATCCGCTGTGCGTTCTGCCCGGGGACGTTCCCGTGGAAATCGAGGGTATCGGCGACGCGGCGACGTTCGACGCCAACGACCAGGACCACCGGGAACGGCGTCGTACCTTCCTCGACGAGACCTACGCCGACCGCGTCCGGTTCCCGTACACCTTCGCGGCCGTCCTCGGGATGTTTCCGGACCGCGGGGTGCGAGAGGCTCACGCTCGAAAGCAGGGCCACCTCCCCGAGGACGCCCCGGACTGGGCGGTCGAGGACGCATTCGACCGGGTGGCCCTGGCCAGGGAGTGGGCCCACCGGACCGCCAACGAGTACGACTACACCATCGCCCAGGACCTGCCCGACGTGTCCGTCGACGAGGACACCGCCGCCGGCCTGGACGACCTGGCCGACTTCGTCGCCGAGGGCCACGACGGCGAGGAGATACAGGGCGCCATCTACGAGACGGCGAAGCGCCACGGGCTCGACGTGGGGGACTTCTTCGCGACGGGCTACCGCCTCTTCTTCGACGCCGAGGAGGGACCACAGCTGGGGCCGTTCCTCGGGAAGCTGGAGCGGGAGTTCGTCGTCGACAGGCTCCGCCGCAGGGCTTGACTGCCCGCCGGGCGGACCGTCTAGTTCGGCCCACAGATCGGCGTCGGTATCCAAACCCTCTTTTGCACCTGCCGCGAGGACTGTAGTAAATGGTGAGCGTGCTGACGTGGGTGCTCGTCGGCATTCTACTGTACACCCTCGTTGCGATGGCCCTGCAGTCCCGGGGGATCCTTCCGGATTCGGTCCGGGTTTCGGGCCCGATCACGACCCTCCGGACGAAGCGTGGCCGGGACTTCCTCGACCGACTGGCCCGGCCCCGACGCTTCTGGCGTGCCCTCTCGAACTTCGGGGTCGGCATGGCGCTGGTCGTCATGGTCGGCAGCGCGTTCATGATCGCCGTCTCGGTGATACTGTTCACTCAGCAGCCCGACGCTGCCCAGATCCGCGACCCGCAGAACTACCTCGCGATTCCCGGCGTCAACGACTTCCTCCCGCCGGTAGCAGCGCCCCCAATCATCGCGGGCCTGGCCATCGGCATGGTCGTCCACGAGGGTGGTCACGGCCTGCTGTGTCGGGTCGAGGACATCGACATCGAGTCGATGGGGCTTGCCTTCTTCACCATCATCCCCATCGGCGCGTTCGTCGAACCCGACGAGGAGAGCCAGGAGCGGGCTGACCGCGGCGGCAAGGTCCGGATGTTCGCTGCGGGCGTCACCGCGAACTTCATCGTCACGCTGGTGGCGTACCTCCTGCTGTTCGGCCCGGTCGTCGGCGCTATCACCGTCGCGCCGGGCGTCCCCGTCGGGTCGGCCCTTCCCGGGTCCTCGGCCGACGCGTCCGGTATCGGCCACGGCGACGTGATCCAGCAGGTGGAAGGCGTTCCGGTCGCCAACCAGTCCGACCTGGACGAGCGCCTCTCGACCATCGACGATCCGGCCGTCGACGTGACGCTCAAGAGTGGTGCCACTCGGACTGTGGAACGGCACCTCGTCATCACCCGGACAGTCCCGGCTATCGACCGGGAACTCGACGTGGACGGTGAGAGACTGCCGACTATCGAGCGGGTCAACGACACTGCGGTCCGGACAGAGGCCGACATGGAGGCTGCGGTAGCGAACCACACCGTCGTCGAGCTGGTCACCGACCGGGGGAACGTTACCTTCCCGGCAGGTGCCTACGTCGTCCAGGTGACCGAGGGTGGCCCGCTGGCCGACGCCGGGGCGCCGACGAATGGATCGGCGGTGGTCATCACCCGCCTCGGTGACCAGCGAGTCGTCGACGCGTCGTCGCTCGTGGAAACGCTGGAGCAGTTCGAGGCCGGCGAGCAGGTGACCGTCGAGGCCTACGTCGACGGCCAGCGCCAGACGTACGACGTGGAACTGGGGACTGCCGACGACGGCGGCCCGCTCATCGGCGTTTCGCAATTCACGGCGGGCTACGGCGGGCTCGTCGCCGAGGACTTCGGGATCGACCCGTACCCGGCCGAAACGTTCCTGGCATCCATCGGCGGGGCCAGTCCCGGTATGGGACTGCTCGACGGCAACGTGTTCGGCTTCATCCTGTTCGCGCTGTTCCTGCCGTTGGGAAGCCTCTTCGGCTTCAACTACAACTTCGCGGGCTTCGTCGGCGGCGTCTCGAACTTCTACGTGGTCCAGGGCCCGCTGGCGTTCCTCGGCGGCGGCGTGTTCGTGCTGGCGAACCTCCTGTTCTGGACGGGCTGGGTGAACCTGAACCTCGGCGTGTTCAACTGCTTCCCGGCGTTCCCGCTCGACGGCGGGCACATCTTCCGCAACGGCGTCGAGTCGGTTGTGTCGAGACTGCCCGTGGAGAATCGCCGGCGCCTCGCGACGGTGATCACGACCCTCACGACGGTGACGATGATCGGCCTGTTCCTCGTGATGGTGTTCGGTCCTAGTTTGATCGGGTGAACAACGTTGGGTGTTTGCCGAAACCAACAGCTTACAGCACCGCGAACGGCCAGAAAGCCCGGCCCCTTTCAATCCCAGCCACGTGGCTTGGCCAAGCAGCCAACACGGGTGGGACTGAAAGGGGCGACCCGCTGGGCGAAGGACGGCGACGCAAGCACCGCAACGAAGTGAGGAGCGCAGCGAGACGCCCGAGTCCAGCGGGTCGGGGCTTTCTGGCCGTTCGCGGTGTTAGCAGCCGTCGTCGCGTATTCACCAACCGGATTCCATAGCCGTGAAGGACAAAGTTCCTTAATACCCGGTACAAAGCCCCGACCAATGCCTGATCGCCGCGATCCGCCGCCGACCGACGAGGGGTGGTACGCGCTGCACGACTTCAGAACCGTCGACTGGGACGCCTGGCGGGACGCGCCGGAACGCGACCAGGACCGGGCAGTCGAGGAAGCGGTCTCCCACCTCCAGTCTTTGGTTGCCGTCGAGGACGCCGACGAAGGTGCCACTGTCGTCTACTCCATCCTGGGCCACGAGGCCGACCTCCTCCTGCTTCATCTCCGTCCCACGTCTGCCCATCTCGACGCAATCGAACGCGGCTTCGAACAGACCGAATTCGCCGAGTACACTACCCAGACGTCCTCCTACGTCTCCGTCACCGAGGCGTCGGGCTACTCCGAACGAGCCCGGTCATACTTCGACGGGGAGTTGGACCCGGACTCGGGTCTGGCGAAGTACATCCGGTCTCGGCTCTACCCGACGATTCCCGATGACACCCACGTCTGTTTCTACCCGATGAGCAAGCGCCGTGACCCGGAGCAGAACTGGTACGACCTGCCGTTCGACGAGCGGGCCGAGCACATGGAGGCCCACGGCGAGATCGGCCGGGACTACGGCGGCAAGGTTTCGCAGATGATCACCGGCTCGATAGGGTTGGACGACTGGGAGTGGGGCGTCACGCTGTGGGCCGACGACCTCGTCGACGTGAAGGACCTGCTGTACGAGATGCGCTTCGACCCGTCGACCTCCCAGTTCGCGGAGTTCGGTTCCTTCTTCGTCGGCCGCCGGTTCCCGCCGAGCGACCTGTCTGCGTTCGTGGCCGGCGAGGCGGTCCCGACAGACGCCGACCTCGAAGGCTCGTCCGGCAAGCGACCCGGCGAAGCCGCTTCTGGTGGCAGCGACGTGTCCGCTTCCGGGGCCGACAGTGGTGGCCCACCACCGGGAGTCGCCGGTGGCGCAGGTGGCGGCGGCAGTGACGGCGGCGCGGAGGCCGAGGCCGAGGAAGTCGAAGACCTGAAGGGCCGTCTCGCGACGCTGGGTCTCCACGAGGGCCGGAACTACGAGGCCGGCGACTACGGCGTCGTCCTCTACTCGACGGCCGACGCCCAGGACCTGGCGAGCGAGGTAGACGACCTCCGGGGCCACTTCGAAGAGTACGACTCCCACGTCGAGACGGTCGTCCGGGCCGAGGGTGGCCGGTCGGCGGTCGCCAGCGTCTGGGACACCGAGCGGGCAGCCGACACTGCGGCGGGGTTCCTCGGTGACCTCCCCGAAATCGTCGAGAGCGTTCGCGGGCCGCTGGGCGACGGCGAACCGGCAGAGCGCCGCGACGAATCCGACGACGGGAGCGAGGACGCGATCCGCGAGGAGCTGGCCGACCTGGACGTCTACGCCGGCCAGCCCCACGGCGAGGACGTCTACGCCCTGGTGGCCTACTCCGAGGCAGACCTCGACGACCTCGTCGTCGAAACGGAAGAACTCTCCGAGGGCTTCGACCGGTACGACACCCACGAAGGTACGAAGGTCTACCGGGAGCGTGACGGGGACACCGCAGCGGTCGTCAGCCTCTGGGCCACGGAGTCCGGCGCCGACAAGGCTGCCGACTTCATCTCAGACCTCCCGGGAATCGTCGGCTGGGCCGACGACAGGGAGGGCTTCGGGACGATGGGGATGTTTTACACCGTCAAGCCCGAGCACCGCGAGGACTTCGTCGAGACGTTCGGCGAGGTCGGCGGGTTGCTGGCCGACATGGAGGGCCACCGGGAGACGTCGCTCCTGGAAAACGTCGACGACGAGAACGACATGTTCATCGCTAGCCAGTGGGACAGCAAGGGCGACGCGATGGCGTTCTTCCGGTCGGACGCCTTCAGCGACACCGTCGAATGGGGCCGAGACGTGCTGGCCGATAGGCCGCGGCACGTCTTCCTGGCCTGAACGGGCCGTTTCGGCTGCGCTGGCGCGGAGTTAGCTCTCTTCGTGGATTTCGTAGGCCATCATCACTTCGTCCACCAGGTCGTCGCCCAGCGTGTAGTGTTGTTTCCGGATGCCTTCGGTCATCCAGCCGTGGTGCTCGAGGAAGGCCAGCGCGTGTTCGTTCGTCGCCGGGACCGCGTTGTGCATCTTCCGGTAGCCGTTGGCACCGGCCCAGTCGATACCGCGCTGGAGGAGGTTGCTCCCGACGCCCTGGCCTCGGTACGGTGGCTTCACCCCGACGGTCTGGCGGGCGGTGTTTCGCAGTTTGTCCACCTGCGGGAGGTCGAGGTGCGTCCAGCCGATGATGTCTTCCTCGACGGTCGAGACGAAGAACATCCGTGATTCGACGGTGTTGTGACGATTGACGGTGTCGTCGTAGAGGAGTTCCTCGGCCACGCTCTCGGCGATGACGTAACTCTCTTGGGACGTCACCTCTCGAATGGCGTCGACCAGCCCTTCGAAGTCGTCGTTGCGGCCCGGCCGGATCGTGTACTCGAACGCGTCCGCCTCGTAGGTTTCGATGGACCCGATGTCGAGGCCGAGTCGGAGGGTACCGCCGTCCTCGTCGAGATATCCGCGGCTCTTCAGGTAGTCGAGTCGTTCCCGGAACTCGTCGGGGTCGAGCGATGCCTCCTTCCGTGCAGCGTTCCGCGTCGCGGTCCCGTGTCGCTCCACGTACTTGTATATCTGCTTGTCGGCCTCAGTCTCGAACGTGAGACTATCTTGGGCCTTCATGGACTATCCTACACACAGCAGACGCTTAATGATTGGTAGTGGGTAGCAAACCGTAACCTTTGTTTGGGTTTTCCGAGACGGGTGGCCCGACGAACGGTCGACGAGAGGACAACGAAACGCCTTATCCGTCGCAGTCCCAGGCCTCAACTATGAGTACGATTCGGGTCGCGTGGGGCAGCGCCACCGGCCCGACCGCGATGGCCTCCTACGACGCCGCCCTCGCCGAGGCCAACGTCCACGACTTCAACCTCGTCACGGTCTCTTCGGTCATTCCGGCCGACCCCGCCCTGGAAGTCGTCGGCACCGCGCCCGACCTCGGACCGACCGGGGACCGACTCACGGTGGTCCAGGGCCGGTGCACCCGGCGACCCGGAGCGGACGAACCCGCCGTCGCTGGGCTGGGCTGGGCTCGAAGCGCCGACGGTCCCGGCATCTTCTACGAAGCGTCGGGCGCCGACGCCGACGACGTTCGACGGACAATCGAGGACGGCCTCGCCCACGGCGTCGGTCTGCGCGACTGGGAGCCCGTCGACTCCGACGTCGTAGTCCGGGAGATTCCCGCCGACGCCGACGAACACGCCACCGTCGTCGTGCTGGCGTCTTACGGCGAGTCGACCCCGGTCTGCTAACCGACCTCAGCCACGCGGCTGTCAGTCGGCGGTGCCAACTTTCGGCATCTCGCGGACGAACAACTCCTCCAGACAGTACAGAATGAACCGGGCGGCGTCGGTGAGCCCGGATGCCGGTCCCACGGTCAAATTAGGTTACTGCGCCAAAGTCGAACGTACATTATCGGGGCGACGCTACGGGTATCTATGGATGGTCCGGACTCGGAAACGAGCGAAGAGCGTCGCAATGGGCAGCGTCCGAGCGGCCATGTCGGGGAGGGTATGGAGCCGCCGGGCGGCGGGCGAGCCGCCATCGACGTCGATGGTCTGGAGCTGACGTACTCCGACGGGACGGAGGCAGTCAGAGGGGTCGACCTGACTGTCCCCGAAGGCGAGTTCTTCGGCTTCCTCGGGCCGAACGGTGCCGGTAAGACCACGACGATCAAGGTGCTGGCGACCCTGCTGTCTCCGACGGCGGGCCGCGTCGAAGTGAACGGCTTCGACGTTAGCACAGAGCCCCGGAAGGTCCGGGAGTCTATCGGCTACATGGCCCAGGAGACGAGCATCGACCCGGAACTCACCGCCGAGGAGAACCTCCGATTCGCGTGCGAAGCTTACGGCGTCCCCCGGAGCGAGCGCCAGGACCGCATCGACGAACTGCTGGACCTCGTGGACCTCGCCGAGGCGAGAGACAAGCGCGCCGAGGAGTTCTCGGGCGGGATGAAAAAACGGCTGGACGCCGCGACCGCGCTGGTCCACCGCCCACCGCTCGTGTTTCTCGACGAGCCGACGACGGGCCTCGACCCCAAGGCGCGGAATCGCCTCTGGGACTACTTCCGGCGGATCAACGACCAGGGCACGACCATCTTCCTCACCACTCAGTACCTGGAGGAGGCCGACCAGCTGTGTGACCGGCTGGCCGTCATTCTGGACGGGGAAATCGTGGCCTCGGGTGGCCCGGCGGCGCTCAAGCGCCAGGTCGGCGGGGAGATTTTGGACGTCGAGGTTGCCGACGACGGTGATGGCACTGCGACTACCGAGGCAGCCCGCATCGCCAGGGAGTTCGACGCCTTCGACGACGCGTCAGTCTCGGAGACCGACGACGGCATCAGCGTCACCGCCGAGTCGGCACGCCAGCACGGCACCGACCTGCTCGTGGCGCTCCGGGACGCTGGCCTCACCGTCACCGGCTTCAACATCCGGGCACCGACGCTCGACGACGTCTTCCTCGCCATCACCGGCGAGCACCTCGACGACGAGGCGAGGACCGAGACGCTCGACGAGGAGGTGGCTCGATGAGCAGTCCCGCAGCCGACGCCGCCAGCGGCGAGCAGGTCCGGCGGTCGGGCAACTCCTTTTTCGGTGACGTCTGGGTGAACTTCAAGCGCTGGAACCTCAAGGCGGTCAGAAATCCGTTCGTCCTCGTCGTCTCGCTCGTCCAGCCGATCATCTTCCTCGTCCTCTTTACCGAAGTCTTCGGCAACGTCGCCGGCGACGCCGTGAACCGGGGGATCCCGGGGATCACCTACGAGACGTTTCTCGTCCCGGCCATCGCCATCCAGGTGTCGCTGGCCGCGGCCGTGACCTCCGGCGTCGGCCTCGTCAACGACATCGAAAACGGCATGTTCGAGAAGGTGCTCGTCTCGCCGATGAACCGGACAGCCGTCTTTCTCGGCAAGACGGCGGCAGAAGTCTTCCGGATCGCCGTCCAGGTGAGCATCATCCTGGGGCTGGGCGTCCTGCTCGGGGCCGAAATCTACACCGGCGTCGTCGGCGCGGTCGGCATCGTCGCCGTCGGGGTCCTCTTCTCGCTGTGGTTCATCGCACTGTCGAACTCGCTTGCGGTCGTCACCCGCGACCAGGAGTCGACGATCATCGCCGCGAACCTCCTCCAGTTTCCGCTCCTGTTCCTGTCGAGTGCCTTCCTGCCGCTGGATGCGCTGCCGGGCTGGATCCAGACGTTCGCGAAGCTAAATCCCGTCACCTACGGCGTCGACGCGGCCCGGTCGCTAATGCTCGACGCCGACGTGATGACGGTCATCGACGTGTCGTGGTTCGACGGCGCACTCGACGGCGTGGTGCCCGGAATCGCGGTCCTGGTCGGTCTGGACCTGGTGCTTGGAGCGATCGCGGTCTACCTGCTTTCGCGGGCCTCCCGGTCGGACGTCCAGTGACCGCTTGCCAGGT
>CAZGAX010000088.1:0-16335 GCA_964523745.1 uncultured Halobacteriales archaeon
GGAGGTCCTCGAGGAGGTTGAGGATCTGGGCCTGGACGCTGACGTCGAGGGCGCTCACCGGTTCGTCGGCGACGATGAAGTCCGGGTCGACTGCCAGCGCTCGGGCGATACCGACCCGCTGGCGCTGGCCGCCCGAGAGCTCGTGTGGATACCGGTCGTACTGTGCCGGTTCGAGTCCGACGGCTTCGAACAACTGGGCGACACGGTTGCGACGCCGTGCCCGCTTGCTATCGCCGGCGGACACCGAAACGTCGACGGCGGTGACGCTGCCGTCAGTCCGCGTGACCGACGTCTCGACGTCCATGGGCGTCTCCGTCTCGACGGTGACGTCGCCGTCTTGGACGGCGACTGCCACGCGAACGACCGCTTCGCCGTCGGTACTGGCCACGAGAGCGTCCACGTCGTCGGCGACGTCGACGGTGACGGCGTCGCGGTCGATGCCGGAGACGGTGAGGTCGGCCCGACCGGTGACAGCGGGGTCAGATTCGGGGAGGTCGTGGATGTCGAGTGGTTCTCTGACGGTCTGGCCGACGGTCTGGCGCGGGTCAAGCGACGACATCGGGTCCTGGAAGATCATCTGCATCTCGCGGCGCTTGGCACCGAGTTCGTCGCTGCCGAGGTCGGTGAGCGTCTCGCCGGCGAACACCACGCGGCCCTCGGTCGGTTCCAGCAGCCGGAGAATCGACCGGCCGGTGGTGGACTTGCCACAGCCGGACTCGCCGACGAGGCCGAGCGTCTCGCCCTCGTAGACCTCCAGGTCGACGCCGTCGACCGCCCTGACGGTCTGGGGCTCGTCCGAGAGCCACTCGTCGAGCCAACCGTCGGCCTGCGAGAAGTACTTGTGGAGCCCGTCGACCTCTAGCAGGTGGTCGCCGGTGAAGGTGTCCGATCCTGCGGCCACGCCACCGACGTCCTCGCCGTATTCGCCGGTGTCGAAATCTTCGAGGACGCACTTCGACCGGTGGTCGACGCCCGCCGGACCGTGGTCGAGGTACGGGATCTCGCCCTCGGTGCACTCGTCTCTCGCCCAGGGACAGCGGGGTTCGAAGTGACACCCGTCGGGCAAGTCGATCAGGTCGGGGACGTTCCCCTCTATCGGTTGGAGGCGGTCGATGTCCTCCCGGGGGATGGACTCGAGGAGGGCGTAGGTGTACGGGTGGCTGGGGTTGTGGAAGATCTCGTCGACGGGGCCCTCCTCGACGATCTCGCCGGCGTACATGACGGCGACGCGGTCACAGATCTCGGCGATGACGCCCAGGTCGTGGGTGATGAACAGGACGCTCATCCCGAACTCGTCCTGGAGGTCGTCGATCAGGTCGAGGATCTGGGCCTGGATGGTGACGTCGAGCGCCGTGGTCGGTTCGTCGGCGATGAGCAACTGGGGGCGACAGGCCAGCGCGATGGCGACGAGGACCCGCTGGCGCATCCCGCCGGAGAACTGGTGGGGGTACTCGTCGAGGCGGGCTTCCGGTTCGGGGATGCCGACGGCGTCGAGGATGTCGACCACGTCCTCGAGCACCCGTTCGTCGGTGTCGCTCCAGGAGACGAACTCGCGGACGCCGTTCAGCCACGTGTCCGCCTTCTTCTCGCCGTACCGGTGGAGCTGGAGGCTCTCGGCTATCTGCTCGCCGACCGTCATCGCCGGGTTCAACGACGTCATCGGGTCCTGGAAGATCATGCTCATCTCGCCGCCACGGACGTCCCGCATCGCCGGCTCCGGTGCCGTGGTGAGGTCGACGCGGGCTCCTTCGAGCCGGACGTGTTCGTGGCCGTCGTCCCGGTCGCGGAGCACCGTCCAGGGGTCGGCGTCGGGGTCGACGTCACTGTCCGCGTCCAGGTCCAGATGGGCGGCGTCGGCGAAGACGAACCCGTCGAGGGCGTCGGCGACGGCCTCGTCGAGGTCAGCACCGACCGCTGCGGGGTCGTCGCCCTCGTCGAGCCGGTCGGCGAGCGCTCGACAGTCGACGCCGAGCGACCCGGGGTCGTCCGTGCCTTCGAGGTCGGTCGCGATGCCGCGGAGTTCGGCGGCTGCCGAGGCGCCCGCCGGGTCGTTCCTGAGGTCGCCCGCCACCCGCCGACAGGCCGAGACGAGCTGGAAGGGATAGGAAGCCACCGCGTTTTCGTGGCTGGCTGCGAGTTCCGTGGCGAGGTCGTCGTCGGCGAACGAAATGCCGCCACCGACGACGTCGCCCGGGTCGTCGACGAGGCGCATGGCCGACAGCGCCGTGACGCTCTTGCCCGACCCGCTCTCGCCGACGAGGCCGACCGTCTCGCCCTCGTGGATCGTCAGGTCGATCCCGTCGACCGCCTTTACCGTTCCCCGGTCCGTGTCGAACTGCGTCCTGAGAGCGGCGAGCGACAACAAGCCAGTCATTGCCACACAGTGGTAGCACTCTACAGATATAACTTCCCCTGCCTGTTTGTTGAAAAAACCTTTTACCGATGGGGGTAGGCCACAACGTATGCCCACCGATCCGGACCCGATCGGGGAGTCGGACAATCCCGCTTCGGACGCGATGCCCTACTGGGACCAGGTCGTCGAGGACATGGCCGCGACGGCAACGGACTACCGGGACCGTGGCTGGGACGCCCACGAGATTCACCCCGGCGACGTCGCCGTCCACGCCGGCGACGTCGACCGGACCGGGATCGAGCTGCTGGCGCCGGACGACGAGTTCGACGCCATGGTGGACGCCTTCGAGGACACGACGGCGTTCGAGCGGGCCGAGGTGTACCGCGCGGACACCGAGGGAATGGTGTACGCCGTCGTCGCGTTCGAAAATCCGGCCGCAGAAGTTGCGGTGCTGGCGCCGATGTACTACAGCCCGCCGGACCACGACGACTTCGTCGCGATGGTCGAAGCCGAAGGCGAGGTGCGCATCCACGTCCGGCCCCTGGACGAGCGGGAGGTCCTCACGTTCCGGGTCGACGACCCGGCCCGGTTCCTCCCCGACGCGTAGCAAAGAGGAGGTCCCGAAGACCGAATCGCCAGTGGAGCGTCAGTTCTCCGGCGAGTCGTCGTCTGTCGCATCCTCGTCCGCCGCGTCCACTTCGTCGCCCGCCACATCCGCATCGTCGCCCGCCACGTCCGCCTCGTCGTCCGCCACGTCCGCATCGTCGCCCGCCACGTCCGCCTCGTCGTCCGCATCAGTCGAGTCGGGCCGCGACGCGGCGGCAACCTCACCACGCCAGCCTTCGAGTTCATCGACGCGGTCGAACACCGCCTCGAACCGCTCGTCGACGTCCTCGACGGTTTCCTCGATGCTGGCCAGGCGGTCGTCGATGCGTTCGACGTGGGCTTCGAGTTCTTCGGGCGAGTCCTCCATCCTGCCGAGGCGGTCCTGGATGTCCTGGAGGTCCTCGGCGATGTCGTTGGCCCGGCCGGTCTCCCCGAGGAACTCCTCGAGAGCGGGGAGATAGGTCCGGACCTCGCCGACGTCCTCCTGGAGCTGGGTCACCTTGGTCTCGGTGACGGCGTCGGTCGTCCCGCCACTGTCGAGGTGGGGTTCGAGCTGTGAGGCGAGCGCAGCGGCCGTCTCCTCGTCGAGAGGGACGTCGAGGTCGCCGGTCTCCTCGGCCCGGGCGCCGTCCGCAGTCGCGTCGGCCGACGACTCCCCGGCATCCCGGGCAGCCTCGGGTTCAGCGTCGGCAGGGCCCGCGTCGTCTGCGGCATCGGCGTCGTCGCCAGTCGCGGCGGCCACGGGCTCGGCGTCGACGTCGGCCTCGGCGTCGACCGTTTCGCCGACGGGGCCGCCGACAGCGACGACCCTGGGTTCGTTGGCCAGCGGCTCGGCGTCTTCCGGGTCGATGTCACGGAGGCCGTAGATGATCTCCCGAGAGCCCTCGGCCATCAGGCGGGCCTGGAGGACGAGCGTGCCGTCGTCGCTTACGTTCCACTCGCTGGGTTCGTGATTCGGCATGAACCCGACCTGGGACTGGTCGGTCCCCGGCGGGACTGTCTCGACGACGTCGACGGTCGCCTGGTCGTCGTGGGTCGACGTGATCTCGAGGTCGACCTGGATGTGCCCGCCGTTATCACCGGAAAGTTGCTTCGTGATCTCGAATCCGGAATCTTCGACTTCCAGTGCTTCGACGGCTCCGTCTGATGACATGCAACAACGATTGGAATGATACACGATAAAACGAATGGTCGACTTTACTACATGACGACCACAGAGCCGCCGCCATCCGGCACACGCAAGGCCCGACCGTTTGCCGTCCCGGTACGAAACCACGACGCATGGCGACACTCAACCGGCGGACGGCGAGCGAACTAAGCACGGCAACCACGGTCGTCGACGCGGCCCTGGAGTTCCTCAGGGGCCGACGCAAATCGGGGGTGCTGCTCCTCGGCGCGGCGGCGCTCTCCCGGAAGATTCCCGGCCTGGGGATGGCAGCCTCGATTCTACTGCGAGTCTACCGCTGGCTACGCTGAGGGCCGCTGGAAACGGGCCGGCCGACGTGACGGACGTTTCCGGGCCGGATGCTGGAGATGTCCGTTCCGAAACCTACCGGTTGGATCCGTGATGGCACCTGGTATCCGGCGAATACTCTCCCGCAGTCGAGGGTTCATACCGTGTGAGGTCATACCATGCGAGAGTCACCGCCGATGAGTATTGTCGCCGAACTCCGCCTCCCGTCCCAGCAGTTCGCCCTCGGAGAGACGCTTCGTTCCCATCCGGACGTCAGGGTCGAGTTCGAGCGTGTCGTCACCCACAGCCAGGAGTGGATCATGCCGTTTCTCTGGGCGAGCGGCCCGTCCCTGGAGGGGTTCGACGCCGCCATCAGAACGGACCCGACCGTCGCGGACGTGACTGTCGCAGACCGGTTCGACGGCGTCCTCCTCTATCGGGTCGTCTGGAGCGACAGCGTCCAGACCAAGATAAACGAGATATTCGATAGGGCGGGGGCGCTCCTCCGGGCAGTCGGGCAGGGAGAGAGCTGGGAGATCGTGGTCCGTTTCGACACGCGTGAGCCGTTCGGCGAGCTACGGCAGCACTTCGAGCAGGGAGACACCAACTTCGTCCTCGAACGGCTGTTTTCGCCGTCGAAACCGGAACATCCCGAGTTTTTGCTGACCGAGTCCCAGCGCGAGACGCTGGCACTCGCCGTCCAGCAGGGATACTACTCCGTTCCCCGACAGACGACGCTCCAGGTGCTTGCCGACCAGCTACAGGTCTCCCAGTCGGCGGTCTCCGAGCGGCTCCGCCGGGCGATACTCACCATGGCCCGCCAGACCCTCGACGTCGAGCCCGGAGCGCGGGCAGAGCAGTAGCCTAAAAAGACCCGCCAGCAGTCCGGCCACAGCCCCAACGTCGACGGTAGCGTACGGAGGGATGCAATGAGAGATCTCGAGTCCAGCCCGGACGATGCCCTGAGCCGCATCTCCGAGCGGGAGTTCGTTGACGGCGACGAGTCGGAAACACACGACGACTGGTTTCGGTTCACCACCGACGGCGAGTCGGTGGCCGACACGGTGTTGCGTGGTCTGACGTCGGTCGTCGCGGAGACGACGGGCGAGTCCCTCCAGTCCATGCGGCCGGTCTACGACGCGGTCGACCTGGACGCCATCGACGGCCTCTTTCCGGACGACGGCACCCAGGGTCGAGTGACCTTCGCGTACGACTCCTACTTCGTCCACGTGCTGAGCCGCGAGGAAGTGGTCATCCAGCCCCGGATCGCCGAGAACTGAGGGGTCCCCCCGCCAGATTTTCTCGCCTGGAGGCCAGGCCACGAGATAGATGCAGTTTCGACAAACAACGTGGCGCGCGGGAGCTTCCGAACGAAGTGAGGAAGCGACTCGCGCGAGGGATGAGTAGCGAGGGACCGGAGGTCCCTCGGACCGTGCGAACGGGCGGCTTCGCCGCCCGTGAGCAGACATCGGAGCGAACGGAGTGAGCGAGAAGCGCAATCGGCTGGGGAGGGTGCGTCGCGGCTCCGCCGCGACGTTATAGGCGCTCGGCGGAGCCGACCGCCCCCGTGGTTCGCGGTTCGGTCCCTGGCGGATTGAAAGGGCGAGGCGCTCTGGCGGTTGCTGCGGCGGCCCTATCCGAACGGAGTGAGGATATCCGCCGCAGCAACCGCGAGCGGGCCGAGGGCTTTCTTCGTCGTTGCAGTGGCGGTCCTGTAGACGTCGATAACGACGACACACCAGCCCTCACAGGATGGGAAGATTTGTACCCGCCAAGAGCCAACCCACGAGCCAGATGCAAGAGCCGCTGTGGACCGACCGGTACGCCCCGGACCTCGACGACCTCCCTCAGGAGGAAGTCCGCGAGTACTTCGAGCGGGCCGTCGCCGAGCCGATGAACCTCGTCGTCCACGGCCCGCAGGGCAGCGGCAAGACCGCAGCAGTCCGGGCACTTGCCAGGGAAACCCACGAAAACGCCGACGCCGACCTCGTGGAGATCAACGTCGCCGACTTCTTCGACATGTCGAAATCCGAGATTCGGGAGGACCCACGCTTCGAACACTTCCTTCAGGGCCAGACAGAATTCTCTAAGCAGTTTCGGCGGAGTTCAGACAAGGACAATCAATACAAGAGAGACTGGTCGAAGCGGGAGATGCTCGGCCACGTTATGAAGGAGATGGCTGGGTATGAAGCTGCTAGTGGGGACTATAAGACCATGTTGCTGGACAACGCCGAAGATATGCGTGAAGACTTCCAGCAGGCCCTCCGTCGCATCATGGAACAGTTCCACAATACGACGCAGTTCGTCATCGCGACGCGCCAGCCCTCCTCGCTCATTCCGCCGATTCGCTCACGGTGTTTCCCCATCCCGGTCCGGGCGCCCACCCAGAACGAAATCGTGGGAGTACTCGAGGACATCGTCGAATCGGAGGGCGTCGAGCACGACGAGGAAGGCCTAGAGTACGTCGCCGGGGCATCGGGTGGCGACCTGCGGGCGGCGATCCTGGGCGCCCAGACCACCGCCGAGCAGGAGGGCGAGATCTCGATGAACGCGGCCTACGAGGTCCTGTCGAGCGTCGACGCCGACGAGCGGGTGGGGGAGATGCTGAACCAGGCCGAGTCGGGGGAGTTCACCGACGCCCGGTCGACGCTGGACGAACTGCTCGTCGACGAAGGCCACAGCGGCGACGAGGTGCTCGAGGATATTTTGAACGTGGCCCGGTCGCGGTATTCGGGAGATCGGCTGGCGGAGTTGCATCGGCTGGCCGGCGAGATCGACGTGGACCTGACCGAGGGGACAAGCGACCGGATGCACGTCTCGCACCTGCTCGCCGAACTGGGACGGGACTCCTGACGGGCGTTCTCGGGTGGCAGGCGGCACTCACTATCTAGCTAGCGTCACCAACTATCGTACCCTTGCCTCCATTTCGCCCATGAGGACTGGAACGCGGTTCCAGACCGGGAGTGTAGTCGATGACTGACGCAGGACGAGCCGCCGGGCCCACCCGCCGGGCCGTCCTCCGGACGGCTGGCAGTGCCGCCCTCGGGGTCGCCGCCGTCGCGGCCACCGGCTCGGCCGCTGCCCAGAGCGAGGCGCCCGCGCCGGAGGACTACGGGGGCATCCTCCAGGGGATGGACGGCAGCGGGTCCGACTCGGACCCGTACGTCATCACGGACGTCACCGAGTTGCAGGCCGTCAACGGGGACCTGGAAGCGTCCTACACGCTCGGCAGTGACGTCGACGCCAGCGCGACTAGCAACTGGAACGACGGAAAGGGGTTCGACCCGCTCGGCACCTGGGAACAGTCCTTTACCGGCAGCTTCGACGGTGGTGCGTACGTCGTCACGGGGCTTACGATCGAGCGGCCCGACCGTGACAACACCGGCCTGTTCTTCGAGATTCCCGAGGGAACGACGGTCGAACGCGTCGGCCTGGAGGGCCTGACCGTGACCGGAAAGCGCTACACCGGCGGGCTGGCCGGGCTGAACGCCGGCCAGGTGAGCCAGTGTTTCACCAGGGGCGAGGTCACCGCCAACGGTACCGTCGCCGGCGGCCTCGTCGCCCAGAACCTCGGCACGGTATCGACGTCGTACTCGACGGCCTCGGTAGCGGGCGAACGCCGCGGCATCGCCGGCCTCGTGGGCACCAACAACGACGGGTCGACGGTGACTTCGTCCTACGCAGCGGGCTCGGTTCCCGACGGGACGGGCGGCGTCGTCGGCTCCAGCGCCAACGACTCGACGGTCGAGAACTCCTACTGGAACAGCACAGCCATCAGCTTCGCGGCCGGAACGACGGCCGGAACGAGCCTGACGGAAGCCGAGATGAAAGGCGAGGCGGCCGCCAACAGCATGACGAAACTGGACTTCGAGAACACCTGGCGGACGGTCACCGACCCGAAGGACTTCCCCCAGTTGCAGTGGGTGCCGAAGTCGTCGGGGTCCTCCAGCGGTGGCGGCAGTGGCGACGGGGATAGCGATGGCGGTAGCGACGGCGGGACCTCCGGCTCCTCGGGCGACGGCGGGTCGGACACTACTCCCGGTGGAAGCGGGCCTGGCTTCGGCGTCGGGAGCGCGCTGGCCGGCATCGCCGGCGCGGGCTACCTGCTGAAAGAACGGTTCGGCGGTCACGACGGGTAGTAGATCCAGCAGATACTACCGACGAAATATTTATTTACACACCAGAATAAAGACATTTAATGGACGTCAAGGCAGTCGATTACGTATACTACGCCGTTAGTGACCTCAGCTCGTCCGTCTCGTTCTATCGCGATGCCCTCGGGTTAGAACTCGAGCAGTTAAGCGAAGAGATCGGGTGGGCGGAGTTTACCCTCCCACCGACGACGCTGGCCCTCGACGAAGTCGATTCGGACGCACCGACCACTCCTGGCGAAGGGGGTGCCGGGGTTGCCCTCGCCGTCGACGACGTCGGAGCGACCGTCGACGAACTCCGGGGGGAGGGGGCGACGGTCCTGATGGACCCGGTCGACACCGGCGTCTGTGACATGGCGATGGTCGGTGACCCCGACGAGAACCCGATCGTGATCCACCGACGGCACGACGGTACCCACGGCCGGCGTGACCCACTCCCCTGAGTGGCGACTCCACTCGTGTACGGTCAGTCGACGATTTGCTACCGCTGAACGCGACCACTTGAACGGCCGTTCACCTGTTCAACCGTTTGCTCATCCGTTCAATCGTTTGCGTAGGCCTGCTCGAACGGACGGGGTGGAAGCCGAAGGTCGTCCAGGTAGGGGAGGTGCTTGACGTTGTAGATGACCTCCAGTTCGTCCGTAGTCGGCGTCCCGACGCAGGAGAGGCGGATGCCCTCGTCGACCATCTCGTCGGGGAGGATGTGGTTGACCGGCAGCGAGAGGTCGCCCTTCGTCACCTTGACGGCGCAGTTTGCACAGGCGCCGCCCCGGCAGGCGAAGGGCCAGGTGTAGTCACAGTCCTCGGCTGCCTCGAGGAGGTACTCGTCCGGGTCGACGCGGATCTCGCCCTGTTCACCCTCGTCGAGGTCCGCGTCGGCGGCCTTCTCGAAGAGGTCATCGTCGTCGATGTCCCAGCCGTAGTCGGCCATCGCCTCGTAGTCGAGGTAGGTGACTTCGGTCCGGGGGTCGTCCCCGGCGTCGGGTTCGGGTCGCTCCCCGTCCGTACCCTCTCTGGGGACGTCCTCGACGTCGACGGATACGTCGCTGGCGTCGCCCTCCATGAGCTGTTCGTAGGCCATCCGGACCAGGCGGAACTCCCGGACGCTACCGCCCTGGTCGGGATGGGCGTCGATCACCCGCCGCTTGTAGGCTTGCTCGATCTCCTCCGCGTCGGCGTCCGAGTCGACCTGGAGGATCTCGAACGGGGACTCCATGTCCGGATCATGGGCCGATCGAAGGATAAAGGCTACTCTCGCCCGCCGGCGACCGGTCACATCGCGACGGTCGCACCCCGCCGGATCGCCAGGGCGGCGGCGTAGTCGTCCTGCGAGAGCGTGCCGACCGGTTGGCCAGCCTGCTCGACGAGCGCAACCGGACTCCCGGCCTGGTTCAGGGCTACCAGCGCGTCGAAGGCGTCCGTGGCGACGTCGAACCGGAGGAGATCGGTGGCCATGAACTCCCTGACTGGCGTCGTCTCGTAGTCGGCGGTGGCGACATCGCGGAGCGAGCCTGCCGTCACGACTCCGACGATCTCGTCACTCTCGCGAACGACGAGATCCATCGTCCGACCGGCCAGCAGCCGCTTGAGGACGGCGTCGGCGGTCGCGTCGGCGTCAACTGCGTCTTCGAGGTCGACCCGGGCGAGGTCGCCCACGGTCAGGCCGTCGAGCAGTTCGTCCAGCACCACGACCCGCGATTCGCTCGTGGCGGCGCCGTAGATGAACAGCGCCAGCAGGATGAGCACGGGATTGAACACGACGACGATGCCCACGACGGCAAAGAGGATCGCAAAGACCGTGCCGATGCGGGCGGCGATCCGGGTGGCCTGGGCGTAGGACCGGCGGCGGGCCAGCAGCGCCCGGAGGACCCGCCCGCCGTCCATCGGAAAGGCCGGCAGCATGTTGAAAACGGCGAGGACGAGGTTGGTGATGGCGAGCCAGCCGACGACGAAGACGACGACCGGCGAGTTCGAGGGGAGCGTCTGGAGGACAGCCCAGCAGCCACCCGCCAGGAGGAGGCTCGTTACGGGGCCGGCGACGGCGATCCAGAACTCCTTGTTCCACTCCCGGGGGAACTGCGTGAGGCTGGCCAGCCCGCCCAGGATCCAGAGCGTGATCGACTCGACTTCGATGTCGTACCGGCGGGCGGCGAAGGCGTGGCCGAGTTCGTGTACGGCGACGCTGGCGAACAGTCCCAGGGCACCGGCGATCCCGATGGTCCAGGAGCGGGCGCCTGGCTCGAACGCCCCGGGGTCGAGGCTCCCCGGCCAGAGCGCGTTGATGAGGGCGGTGTACAGTTCGATCTGGACGCCGCTGCCGAGCAACCAGGCGAGGATGGGCAGGAACACCAGCAGCGAAACGTGGAGGCGGATCGGAATGCCCCAGATGCGACCGATCGTGAGGTTGCGCATACCGGGGAGACCAGTGGCGAGCAGATAAAAGCCGGCCCGCAACGACTGCCGTGTGTCGACAGTCCGACCAGTGCCAGACGGTCACCGGGAGATGCCGGTGATCTCGAAGCGGGCGCCTCCGGTCTCGCTCTCGGTGACGGCGACGTCCCAGCCGTGGGCCTCGACCACGTCCTGGACGATGTTGAGGCCGAAGCCGGTACCGTCCTCGGCGGTCGTATAGCCCATTTCGAACACGGATTCGCGCTCGTCCGCCGGGATGCCGGGGCCGTCGTCGGCCACGTAAAATCCGTCGGGCAGGTCGCCCACGGTGACGGTGACTTCGGGACCGCCGTGGTCGACCGCGTTGCGAAAGAGGTTCTCGAACAGTTGGACGAGTCGTGACCGGTCGGCCTGGACGACGCCGCGCACCTCGTTTTCGAGCGTGAGCCCCGGCGTGGAGACGGTCTGCCAGGACTGTACGACGACCGTCTCCAGCGAGACGGGTTCGACGTCCGAAACCGCCTTGCCGTGTCGAGCGAGCGTCAGGAGGTCGTCGATAAGCCGCTCCATCCGACTGACTGCGTCAGAGATCGGTTGCGAGTGGTCGGTGGCGAGGTCCTCTGCGAGCATCGCGTCGGCGTGCAAGCCGATCACCTGGAGGGGATTCCGGAGGTCGTGCGAGACGATGCCGGCGAACTTCTCCAGGCGTTCGTTCTGGTTCTCGAGTTCCTGCTCTCGGCGTTTCGTCTCGGTGATGTCGTCGATGATGCCGACCACGCGGGACACCGCACCGTCAGTGCAGACGGGGTAGGCGTCGACCTCGACCCAGCGAACCCCTTGAGGTCCCTGGAGACGGCACTCGACGCCGTAGTGGTCGTCGGCTTCGCCGCGTGCGACGTCGGCAAACATCGTCTCGAAGGCAGACCGGACGCAGTCGCTGTCCTCGGGGTGAACGGCGTCCATTGCGGTCTCGACCGGCGCATCCTCGAGTTGCTCCGCGGCGTATCCGGTCAGGTGCTCGATGCCGGGGCTGACGTACAGCCCGGTTTCGCCGTCGGCGCTGACCATCCAGATGACCTCGTGGACGTTTTCGGCGATCTGGCGAAAGCGGGCTTCGCTCTCGGCCAGGGCTTGCTCTCGTTGCTTGCGGTCGGTGACGTCGCGGAAGAACACCGATAGACCGGCCTCGCCGGGGTAGGCCTGGACCTCTATCCAGGCGTCGAGGTACTCGCTGTCCCGTTCGATAGTCGTCGGCTCCTGGGTTGCCAGCGCCTGCCGGAACTCTTCCTCGAAGGTAGTGCCGACCGCCTCCGGGAAGACGTCCCAGAGAACCTCACCGATTGCCGTGTCGGGATCCTGGCCGGTGATCTCGGCCGCCCGGCGGTTGAAGTACGTGAGCGTCCAGTCGTCGTCGACGGCGAGAAAGCCGGCTTCGATCCGGTCGAGTATCTCTTCGAGGCGGTCTTTGGTGTCGGCCAGTTCCCGTTCGACCTCGCGACGTTCGGTGACGTCACGGAGCGCCGAGAGGTGCTTGCCGGGGCGGACGTTGGCCGTCGCCGAAAACTCCAGGATGCGGCGTTCGCCGTCGGGTCGGACGAGGTCGAACTCGCCGGCCATTTCGCCGTCGTCGAGAAACTGCTCCCAGGCGGCCTCGAAGTCGAAGTCGTCGGGAGCGAACTCGTCGATCGACCGCCCGAGCAGTTCCTCGCGGGACAGGCCGTACAGGTCGGACGCGGCCTCGTTCGCTTCGATGTAGCTGCCCTCGTCGTCTGCGACGACCAGCGCGTCGTTGGCCGCCTCGAACAGTGCCCGGAACCGACGCTCGCTCTCGGCGAGGTCCCGCTCTCGACCCCTGCGCTCGGTGACGTCGTGGAGGACGACGGTCGCCCCGCCCTGGCCGGCGAGCGACAGGCTCCGCGCCCTAACGTCGGCGATGCGCGTCTCGTCCTCTGGGGTCTCGTACACGACGTCGCCGAGTTCGACGGTCTCGACGTCACTGCTACCGCCCGCGACGTCCGCCAGTTCCGACCACGTCCGGGCCGACAGGTCGACTAGCTCGGGGAAGGACTCGCCGACGATGGCCTCGCGGTCGACGCCGAACAGTTCGCACAGCGCGTCGTTGGCGAACCGGGTGGTCCCGTCGGTCCCTAGCACCAGCGCGGGGTCCGGCGTGGCGTGAAACAGCGCCGAAAAGCGTTCCTCGGCGCGTTCGTACTGGCTGGACAGCGACGCCGACAGCGTCCGGCGCTGGAGGAGGTTGTCGAGCCGACGGTGGAGGACGGCCTTCTCGACGGGTACTTCGACCGTCTCGTCGATGATGTACAGACCGTCGATGTCGTCCCAGTCGGCCGGCTCGAACGACTCCGAGAGCTGTTCTTCGGTGACGAGGACGACAGGGGCAAACCGGGGATGTTCCCGTTCTTTCCACTCCTGGATGGCGTCGCGGTGGGCCGTGAAGCCGGGACCGTCCACGATAGACAGGTCGGTCGAGTCGGAGATCGGCGACGCGGCGGTGGATCCGTCGATGGCCCGGACGTCGTAGGACGTGCCGAGCCAGTTCGACAGGAGGTCGCGGTTTTGGTCGTGGTCGACCAGCAGGTGGAGCGTCTGCTCGCCCGTCTCGGTCCCCTCGGTCAGCGGGGTCCCGAGAGCGCCCTCGTTCGACCGGTCCTGGCCGGTCACGCTGGCCCCCTCCTCACTGGTCGCCGGCCCCCGGTTCGGACTCGAACGACGGGTTGCCTGTGAGAATGCCACGGAATCCACGAAGCGGTTCGCCGACGGCGACGCCCGCTCCCGTGAGTTCGAACTCTCTCAGAGTGTGCTCGAAGTCGCCGACGCGCTTTTTCAACACGCCGACCGTCTTCCGGATTTCACCGTGCATCTCGACGTGGCGCAGGAACAGGATGTTGTCGGCGAGGTAGCTGATGCCGGCGTTGGTCGCGCGGAAGTCGCCGGTGACGCCGTCGACTTCGTCGACGAGAATGACGGTCACGCCGACGTTCTTGAGATACCGACCCAGCGCGTGGAGTTTGCGGGCCAGACTGTCGTCCTGGCCCCGCAACGAGAGTTTGTAGCCGTCGATGCCGTCGATCATCACGACCTTCGCGTCGTGGTCCTCGACGCGGTTTCTGACTCTAGCGGCGAATTCCTCGGGCGAGTGGTCCAGCGGCTCGACTTCCTCGACGGTGAGCGACCCGGCGTCGACCATCTCGTCGACGTCGATACCGAGCGCCGCCGTGCGGTGGCGGAACGTGCTCTCGTTTTCCTCGAACAGGTAGACGACAGAATGTTCGTCCCGGCGGGCGGCAGCCTCCATGAACAGCGTACCGGTGGTGGTCTTGCCGGCGCCGGTCGGCCCGCTGATCACCGTGATGGTGCCGCGCTCGATGCCGCCGCCGAGTAGCGAGTCGAGCCCATCCACGCCGGAGGGGATGGCCTCGGTGGTGAACTCGGCGGCGTAGTCGCCTGGAACGAGTTCGGGGTAGACGTCCAGTCCGTCGTCGCTAATGGTCAGCGTGTGGGTTCCGCTCTGGCGGTCGGAGCCCCGAAACTTCGGTATCGACACCGACCGACCGTGCTCGCCCTGGTCGAGTTCGACGATGCCGTCGGCCAGGAACTGCAGGTCGTCGTCCGGCGTCGAAGCGCTCCGCTGGGATGTAAAGAGAACTGTGGCGTCGTGTTCCTTCAAAAACCGCATGAACGAAACGACCTGCTTGCGGAACTGGTAGTCGTCGCTGGTGAGGTATCGCAGGTGGGTGACGGGGTCGAGAAAGACTCTATCGGGTTCGACGGCCTCGACCCTGTCGACGATCCGGTCGGTGAGGCCGTCGCCCTCGACCTCGTCGGGCTCGAAAACCGTGTAGGACTGGTCCTTGGCGAAGAAGTCGGTTCCCGGCGACGCGTCGAGGAAGCCGACGTCGGTGAGGTCGAACCCCATCGACCGGGCGTTCTCCCGGATCTGGTCTTCTGGTTCCTCGAGGTTGATGTACAGCGCCGACTCGCCCTGGGAGGTCCCCGTCGTCAGGTAGTGCAGTCCGAGCCCGCTCTTGCCGGACCCGGGTGGTCCCCGGACAAGGTAGCTCCGGCCGGCCAACAGGCCGCCGTTCAGTATTTCGTCGAGACCGGCAACACCTGTCGACGTTCTCGGAGGGGCGTGGTCAGTTCCAGTAGACATGAAGTGGTACCACCTTTTTCTACCCTCGGGATAAAGTCCACCGACCCAGTTATTGCGTCTGATATCGTCGGTTTGCCGGAGCAAAGACGTGAGTTGGCACATCCTTTCGTCTGACCAAGCCAGCGCGAACCACCCTCTTTCCCCCCCCCCCACGAGCTAGCAACCGTCTCGACCGACGCGTTCGCGGCTTCGAAATCCTTTTACGCGCCTCAGGGGGACATAGAGGCAACATGGACATCGACATTATCGACGAAGACGAGAATCCGATGTTGCACCGGACGGACGTCCGGTTCGAAGTCACCCACGAGGAGGCGACGCCCTCCCGACTCTCCGTTCGCGACAGCCTCGCGGCGACGCTGAACAAGGACTCCGAGGAGGTCGTGGTCCACGAACTCGACACCAAGTTCGGCATGCGCAAGACCGTCGGCTACGCGAAAGTCTACGAGTCGCCGGAGCACGCCCAGGACGTCGAGCAGGACCACATGCTCGAGCGAAACAAGATCACCGCCGACGGCGAAGACGCCGAGGCGGAGGCCGAAGGCGGCGACGCCGAGGCCGAGGAGGCCTGAATGGCACACTACGAACTCTACGGCGAGGACGGCACGACCGACAACGAGCCGTGTCCCCGCTGTGGCGACACCTTCCTGGCCGACCACGGCGACCGCAAGCACTGCGGCAAGTGCGGCTACGCCGAGTGGGATTAGCTCGGCACCACCATGCGCGTTCTCGGCATCGAAGGCACGGCCTGGGCAGCCAGTGCTGCCGTCTACGACGCCGAGGCTGACGCGGTCGCTATCGAGACCGAGGCCTACCAACCCGAGTCCGGCGGCATCCATCCCCGGGAGGCCGCCGAACACATGGCAGACCACCTGCCTCGGGTGGTCGAGCGGGCGCTGGCCGACACCGAAGAGGCGGACATCGACGCCGTCGCGTTCTCCCGGGGACCCGGCCTCGGACCGTGCCTCCGGATCGCCGGCACCGCCGCCCGGAGCCTGGTCCAGCGCCTCGACGTCCCGCTGGTGGGCGTCAACCACATGGTCGCTCACCTGGAGATCGGGCGCCACCGCTCCGGATTCCGGAATCCGGTCTGTCTGAACGCCAGCGGCGCCAACGCACACGTCCTGGCCTACCGCAACGGCCGGTACCGGGTCGTCGGCGAGACGATGGACACCGGCGTCGGCAACGCCATCGACAAGTTCACCCGCCA
>CAZGAX010000089.1:0-16244 GCA_964523745.1 uncultured Halobacteriales archaeon
CCGACGTCGTCTTCTGCCAGAAGGGCATCGACGACATGGCCCAGCACTACCTCGCCCAGGAGGGCATTCTCGCGGTGCGCCGGGCCAAGAAGTCCGACATCAAGGCGCTGTCCCGTGCGACCGGCGCCCGTATCATCTCGAACATCTCCGACATCACCGAGGACGACCTCGGCTTCGCTGGCTCCGTCACGGAGAAGCTGCTGGCCGGCGACGAGCACATCTACGTCGAGGAGGTCGACGACGCCAAGGCCGTCACGCTCATCCTGCGGGGCGGCACCGAGCACGTCGTCGACGAGGTCGAGCGGGCCATCGAGGACGCGCTGGGCGTCGTCTCGGCCACGCTCGAGGACGGCAAGGTCCTCCCCGGCGGCGGCTCCCCCGAGACGGAGCTCTCGCTGGGCCTGCGCGACTACGCCGACTCCGTCGGCGGCCGCGAGCAGCTGGCCATCGAGGCCTTCGCGGACGCCATCGACGTCATCCCCCGGACGCTGGCCGAGAACGCGGGTCACGACCCGATCGACTCGCTGGTCGACCTGCGTAGCCAGCACGACTCCGGCAACGATTCCGTCGGCCTCGACGCCTACACTGGCGAAGTGACCGACATGTCCGACGAGGTCGTCGAGCCGCTGCGCGTCAAGACCCAGGCCGTCGAGAGCGCGACGGAGGCCGCCGTGATGATCCTCCGCATCGACGACGTCATCGCCGCCGGCGACCTGAAGGGCGGCGGCAGCGACGACGACGAGGGCGAAGGCGGACCCGGCGGACCGGGCGGCGCCCCCGGCGGCGGTATGGGCGGCATGGGCGGTATGGGCGGCGGCATGGGCGGCATGATGTGAAGTCAGCGCTGACACCCCACTAACACCCCATCCACCGGCCGTTTCCAGGCACCGCTCACTGACCGACGATTTCTTTCGACGCCACGCCGCAGAGCAGCGACCTGCAAAGCGACAGTCGACAGACCGGATCCGGAACCCCAAATCTGACCTGCAGGCTCCAATACAGTCCTCCTTCCGCCGATCCTAGAATACCATACCGTATGGTATGTTTTATTGCCCGGCAGGTGGAACAGGTTGTCGATGAGGAAACAGGGATGAGCCGAACGACGCCGGAGGATTGGCTCGACGAGGGGCTGGCAGTCCTTGCAGTCGACGGGCCGGATGGCCTGACGATCGACGGGCTGTGTCGCAGACTGGACGTAACGAAGGGGTCGTTTCACCACCACTTCGACGGGTACCCGGACTTCGAATCACGCCTGTTGGAACACTTCGAGGACGAAGGAACCCACGAGATCATCGAGACGGTCGAACGCGAGCCGACCCCGGAAGCGAAGTTCCGTCGGCTGCTCGACATCGTCGTCGAGTACTCTCGGAGGCAGGAACATGACCCCGAAATCGCCATTCGAGCGTGGGCACACCACGACGAAGCCGTTCGGGAAGTCCAGGAGCGGGTCGACGAACGACGCGTCGAATACGTCCGGTCGCTCTGTCGCGAGATGGGATTCGACGACGACCTGGCCGAGAGGCTGTCGAACCTGGTGTATGCCGTGATCGTCGGCTGCGAGCAGATGCATCCGCCGATCAGGGGTGACAACCTCCGGGCGCTGTTCGACGAGTGCCTGGATCACTACGACCTTGCCACGACGGAGTCACGATGAACGCCCCCATCCTGGTTGCGGCGGCGATCGTGTTCGTCGCCTTTCTCGCGCACACGATCGTGGGGAATCGGGAAGCCTGGCAAACCCGACCTCCAGGGTTGGATGGCGAGACCGGCGATATCGACGCACCGGTCGAGCGTCACTGGGTCCAGTCCTTCTGTGCCTTCCAGCTCGTGACGGTCGATCTGTTCGTCCTGACGGTAGTGCTGGGGGCGCTCGGATCCACCGACCTGGTCCCCGCGGAACGGACGGTTGCGATGGCCCTCACTGGCCTGTTCGTCCTCTGGGGCGCCGCCTGGCTGGTCACTCTCCGCGTGCTGGGCAGGCCACGACGGGACTACGGCCTCCTGAGCCAGTGGGCGTTCTGGTTCGTCTGTGCCGGGTTGCTGTACTGGGGAGCAACGGGACTCTAAGTACGCTCCGGTCACGGTCCGGAAACCGACGGACAGTTTCCTCGAATTCGACCAGGATTCTTAGTAACGGCTCGAGCAGGTCCCTGCCCTGCCGCCAGTGTGCGGACAGAACACGGGGCGGTGGCGGCGTCACCCACCGACGGATGAGCCAACAGCCGGGTCCCACTGCCACGCGTACCAGCCGATCGCGAACGTGAAGACGAGGCCGACGACGATCAGGTACTGGTCCCAGTACGACTCGTAGGTCGGGAGGCCGACCAGATTGAAGAGGAAAAAGAAGGCGGCGACGGCGACGTTCAGCCACCGCGTCGCGCCTGCCGGAAGGAGCAGTGAGAGAGCGACCACGGCTATCGGGATGGACATGAGGACGGCGATGCCGAGCCACAGCCCCTGCGACGGTTCCATCAACCCGAACTCCCCCGGCGTGTAATCGCCACTGTACACCCGCAGCACGTCGCCCAGGAGATAGGTGAGCATCACCGCCACCCACAGCATCGACAGGAGGACGCGCATCCCGACCGGCGTTCCGGTCTCACCGGTCGTCATCGGTCGTCGTCTCCCACCGCAATGACGACTTTGCCACGAGCGTGGCCGTCTTCGACGTACCGCATCGCCTCCGGCGTCTCGCGTAGCGGGTAGGTGCGGTCGATGACGGGTTCGACCGCGCCGTCCTCGATCAGGTCGGTCAGTTCCCGGAGATCCTCGGCGCCGACCGACGCCACGAGCGGTCGGAGTCGCTGGCCGACGAACGGCGAGACGACGAGGGCTTTCAGGATTGTCCCGGCCGGGCCGAACCACCGGCCTCCCTCGCCCGAGCTCAGGACGAGCGTTCCATCGGGAGCCAGGACGCGCCGGAACTCCGACAGCGAGCGGTTTCCAACCAGGTCGAAGACGACGTCGTATCGCCGTCCGCTCCGGGTGAAGTCGTCCTTCGTGTAGTCGAAAACGTGCGACGCGCCGAGGGACTCGACCATTTCGACGTTCCCCGTGCTACAGACGCCGTCGACGTCCGCGTCGAAGGCGAGTGCGACCTGGACGGCGAATGTCCCGACGCCACCCGACGCGCCGTTGACCAGGACGCGCTGGCCGGACGTGACCTCGCCGACGTCCCGAAGCCCCTGGAGAGCGGTGACACCCGCGACGGGGACGGCCGCAGCTTCGTCGAAGGACAGACTCGGCGGCTTCGGAGCAAGGGCACCTTCCTCGGCAAGGGCGTACTCGGCGAACGTGCCCTCTCCCTCACCGAACACCGCGTCGCCCGGGCTGAATTCGGTGACGTCATCTCCGACCGCCTCGACGCGGCCCGCGACGTCGAGGCCGCGGACCGGGTTCTTCGGCTTGCGAAGCCCGCTCGCCAGTCGCATGACGTAGGCCTCGCCCCGCATGAAGTGCCAGTCGGCAGCGTTGACGGACGCCGCGTTGACGTCGACGAGGACCTCGTCGCCGCCGGGGGTGGGCGTCGCCACTTCCCGGTACGTTAGCCCGTCGGGACCGCCGTACGCCGACTGCGTTATCGCGTGCACGCTGGAACGACGGTCGGCGCTCACGCGTGACCCTCGTCGACTCTGAGTTCCGACCGGCGGATCGTTCTCCCCCTGTACAGGAGCCAGCCGAAGAACACCACCTCACCGACGAACGTGAAGAGAGTGATTTGCAGGCCGTAGTCTGCGGCCAGCAGGACTCCGAAACTGTCGACGAGGTATCCGACGCCGGCGACCGCCAGCAACAGTCCGAGCAGACGCGGGACGTACTCCGATCGGAACACCAGGTACCCGACGAGTACCAGGTGGAGCCCGAAGAGAGCCAGGCCGACGTCCCAGCCACTTGCGAACGCCGCGTAGTTTGCGAACACGTGCTGGTCCGTGCCGACTGCTCCTGCGGTGGCGTCTCCGTTCAGGAGTTCGAGTATCGTAGCGAGATTGGCGACGGCGGCTGCAAACACCGCGGCGTACACCAGTCGGAACACCGCGGCGAGCAACGAGAGGCTCGCGTGAACCGGGGCGAGGAAAACGTACAGCGCCCACGCCACGACGACGTCGAGCGCGATCACGAGCAACAGTCCGACGACCGCGAGGCGAAACTGGAATTCGTTCCCGGCGATGTTGGAAGCCGTCGCCGCCGGGTCACCAGGGACGGCGAACCCCTCCAGCAGCGGCACGCTGATCATCGACAGGACTGCCATGAGTAACAACCCGGTCCCTGCGACGAGCGCCGCTGTCGCGAGCGACGTGTCACTGACCAGGTCGAGCCTGTGCGTTCGTCCGGGTGCAGCGTCGACGGACTGGGTGCCAGCCTCGTCCGGCGGGGTCCGGTGACTATTCATGACTAATATGGTCACACAGTCACGATAACCGTTCCGGTTTCAGACGAAAGCAAAGCGGAGTGGAGGACGGGACGAACCTCCGGATAGAATTCCCCGCCCCGTCACTCCGCGAATCCCTGTGCCTCGATGCCGAAAGCGTGGTTGAACCGTCCCCGGTAGTTCTCCCAGGCGATGGCCGCGGTCAACTCGACCAGTTCGCGCTCGTCGAACGTCGCCCGGAGTTCGTCGAACAGTTCGTCCGAAACGGTAACCGGCGTCGACGACACCGCGACGGCGTACCGGAGGACCAGCCGCTCGTCGTCCGAGAAGGCGTTGCTGTCCTCGAACGCGGGGAGGTCGTTCAGTTGCTCGTCGGTAATACCGAGCTTGGCTGCTTCCGCTGCTCCCACGTCGATGCAGAAGGGGCAGCCGGTCTCCATCGCGGCCTTCTCGACGGCGAGGCTCTTGAGCCGGTCGTCGACCGCTTCGCCGGACAGCAGCGCGGTTTCGAACGCGCTCGTGCCGGCCAGCACGCCGCCGTGGTGGGCCATGACGGTCAGCGATTCCGGGACGGCGTCGAACCATCGCCGCGAAACCCAGTACGAAAGCCGCGTCAGCGGCCTGAACCCCGTCCAGGGGACGCCGTCGATGCGACTCGACCCCGGCAGGTCGTCACCGGCGGTCGTCGCCCACCAGAGAGCGAGAGCGACGGACACGCCGACGCCGTCGACGAGTGCGAGACCGACCGCGGACAGGACGAACGGGACCTCCCACGACCCGACAGGAACGTTCGAGACGTGGTCGGGGTTCTGAACGACGAAATGGAGCGTCTGGGAGAGGACGAACGACGCCGCGATCCCCGCCGTCAACACGGCTGCACCGATTCTCGTGGACCCGTACCAGACCAGCACGCCGCCGACGAGCGGGAGGACGTACACCGAAAGAGCGACGAGGAATCCCAGTTCCGGACCGAGGTACACGTCGACCCCGAAGTGGGTGACGGTGTGGAGTACATTCGCCACGAAGTGCGCTACGAGCACGATGGCAACGAGTTTCGGTGCGCCGGTGCCGGCGAGTTTCGTCCGATTTTTCCCTGCAGTCGCCGTCGAAGCGAGGACGCCAACGACCATATTCGTACCTGGGGTCTCTCCCGATTCGGAATTGCGCCGAACCCGCTAGCCGGTTTTATGTTGGCAGCACCGTGATGATACCCCATGGTGCTGAGCGACGGGACCCCGGCCGACGATTCGCGGATGCGACACCTCACCGGCGTGCTCAGACCCATCGCCGAGACCCATCCGGTCGAGCGGGCACTGGCCGACAGCGAGGCGCTGACGCCCGTTGCTATCCACGAAAACCGGCTGCACGACGACGGCACCTGCATCACGTTGCTACAGGTTCGGGGCGACCGCGACCGACTGCACGACCTCCTCGCGTCCCACCCGGCGGTCGAGGAGTTCATGCTGGCCGGCGAACCGGACGCGTTCGTCTACCTTCGCAGCCAACCGAACGACCTCTCGCGTCTCCTGTTGCACGCCCGGGCGGATTCCGAACTCGTCGTCGAAATGCCGCTCTAACACACGGGGGACGGCGGCATCCGGGGGACAGTAGTCGGGAACGACGAAGCATTCGGGCGGTTCGTCGATTCCCTGCCCGACGAAGTCGAGTTCGAAGTCGAACGGCTCGGTGACTATCGCCCGGAGGTCCGGGACGTCTTCGCGTCGCTGACCGCGCGACAGCAGGAGGTGCTCGCCGCGGCGATTCAGAATGGGTACTACGAGGACCCCCGACGAACCTCCCAGCAGGACCTCGCAGAGACCCTCGGAATCGCACCCGGGACGATGAACCAGCACCTCAGGCGAATCGAGGCGACGGTCTTCTCGGCGTTCGTCGGCGTGACAACCGTCGACGCTGACTGACGCCGTGGTTACCGTGCCGTCGTCACTGCGCCGCCGACGAATGGTGTGACTGAAGTAGTCAGACAGTCATTCGAGGCTATGCGCGGATTCGACGACGACGAGCGGGCCGAGATACGGGAGGCCCTCGTCGAGGCCGGCGAGGAGTACTTTCTCCGCGTCGGACCGCGAAAGACCACTGTTAGAGACCTCACCGACGAAGTGGGCATCGCCAAGGGATCGTTCTACAACTTCTTCGACTCCAAGGGAGCGCTGTTCCTGGAGGTGTTCGTCCGTCTCGGGAAGGAGCAGGTGGACACGGTGCTGGGGGCCGTCGACGACGTAGAGGACGGGAAGCGGGGGATTCGACTGCTGTTTCGCACCTACGTCGAGTGGCTCGAGGACCATCCGGTCGTACGGAAGCTCGCCACGGACGTGGACGGCCAGCGGTTCCGGCGGAGTCTGCCGGCCGACGAGTTCGCCGGTGCCGAGCAGATCCGCGACCAGCGACTCGCGAGGGCCGTAACGCGA
The DNA here is from genome assembly GCA_964523745.1 of uncultured Halobacteriales archaeon. Classification (GTDB taxonomy): domain Archaea; phylum Halobacteriota; class Halobacteria; order Halobacteriales; family Haloarculaceae; genus CAZGAX01. The sequence continues at coordinate 6,796 of CAZGAX010000089.1, forward strand.
TGGCAGGAAAACGGTACCCTTCGCGACGACGTCTCATCCGTGGCCGTGGTCGGCCTCCTCGAACCGCTCGCCATGCTCGCCGTGACGACCGACGAGTACGACGAGGCCTACTACCAGACGCGGGACTTCACGATCGAGACGCTGGCGAGAGGGCTCGTCCCATCGGTGGACACCTGACGGCGACCGGGAGCCACCGGATAAGCCGACGGGGCGGTCGGGACGTGGCGAAAGGAGTTTTTGACGGGAGGGCGAGGGACCAACAATCGATGGTCGAGCACACCCGAACGCTGGATTTCAAGGTCGCGTTCGCGATCGGGCTCGGGACGATGATCGCCGCCGGCATCTTCTCGCTGTCCGGCACGGCGGTGGCCCGGATCGGCTCCAGCGCCGTGGTCGCGTTCGTCATCGCGGCCGTGGTGGCGGGGCTGACCGCAGCCTCCTATTCGGAGTTCGCCTCGATCTACTCGGAGAACGGCGGCGGCTACCTCTTTTCCTCCCGGACGTTCGACCACGACGCGCTGGTGTATGCCATCGGCGCGATGTTGTTCCTGGGCTACACCGGGACGACCGCCTTCTACCTGGCGACGATGGACGAGTGGTTCTTCCGGTTTATCATCCCGGAGGCGCTACACTTCCTGCCCCACGGGACGACAGGCATCCTGGCGGCCATCCTGCTGGGGACGCTGAACGCTCGAGGGACCGAAGAGAGCGGCACGTTTCAGCTGTTCGTCACCGGCGCGAAGGTGGCGGTCCTCGTTGCCTTCGTTGCCGGGGCGCTGTCGTTCACCGGGCCGACGGCGGCGTTTGCGGAGTTCGGCAGGGAGTTCGCCCCCAACTACGTCGGCATCGTTACCGTCGCCGCGCTAGCGTTCATCACCTTCTTCGGCTTCTCGGCCATCGCCGCCAGCGCCGGCGAGATCATACAGCCCCGTAAGACGGTGCCCCGGGCCATCGCCGCGAGCATCGTCACCGTCACAATCCTCTACGCGCTGGTCATCGTCGCGATGGTGAACTCGCCGGTGGAGGCCGAGATCATCGCGAGAGAGGGCGAGACGGCGATGGGCCGGGTGGCCGCGGCGTTCATCGGCCCGGCCGGTCGGGCGCTCATCGTCGCCGGGGCGGTGTTCAGTATGGTCAGCGCCTCGAACGCGTCGATTCTGGCCGCGAGCGGCATCGGCTCGCTGATGGGGCGGCAGGGCCAGGCACCGCGACCGTTCTCCCGGATCCACCCCCGGTTCCGGACGCCGTTCTGGAGCGTGACGGCCGCCACCGGGACCATCGTCGCCATGATAGCGTTCTTCATCTGGCTGTTCCCGTCCCACGGCGGTGGAATCCCGTGGAACCTGACCGTCTCGTTGCCGGTCGCGGGGTCGGTGACGCTGACCGAACTCGGGCTGACGAGTCTCACCGGCTTCGCCACGCTGAACCTCCTGTTGCCCCTCTCGTTCGTCAACGCGGCGCTGATCTACTCCCGAAAGCGGTTCCCCGACGTCGAGCGAGGATTCAGAGTTCCGGGCGTCCCCGTCCTGCCGATACTGGGGATCCTGGCCAACATCGGGCTCATCTACAACCTCCCGCTGAAGGGCGTGCTCGTCGGCCTGTTCCTGATCGGCGTGTTGCTGGCGGGCTACCTGGCATGGGGCGGCGCGCCGGACGTCGAGGAACTGTACGAGGAGGTGGTCCCGCCGAAGCCGCCCGCAGCGGCCGAGGAGGCAGGGACGCCGTCGGTCGAGGACCGCGAGCGCCACCGCATCCTCGTCGCCGTCGCCAGACCGGAGCGAGCACCGACCTACGCCAAACTGGCCGCCTCGCTGGGGAAACTCCGGAGCGACGACCCGCACGTCCAGATAGTCAACGTCACGCAGATCCCCGAGCAGACCCCCTCAGAGACGGTCGAAGAGGCCGCCCAGGGCCGGACCCAGCGCATCCAGAGCCTGCTGGCCGAGGAGACCATCGACGCCGACTACACCGTCGAGGGCCACATCTGCCGCGACGTCGCCTTCGACATCGTCCAGACGGCCCGCGACGACGGCGCCGACCTGATCCTGATGGGCTACCCCGAAGAGCACACCCAGGTCGCCGAGAAGGTGGAGTTCAAGGCGCCCTGTGGCGTCCTCTTCGCGAGTGGAGTGACCGAGGCGACCGACCTCGACGTGGTCAACGTCGGCGCCGGCGGCGGGCCCCACCACGTGGACCTCCTCCCGCTGATCGAGCGGATGGGCCAGGAGGGCGCCGAACTCCACGTCATCAACGTCGACCCCTCTGGCGGCGACGGCCGTGCGGAGACCACCGAGACGACTCTCGCCGGCCTCTCCGGTGCGCCCTCAGTCCAAGTCCACAACGTCAAGGCGGCGACGGTCGCCCAGGGGCTGGTCGAGCGGGCAGCCGAGCACGGCGGCATCCTCGTCATCGGCGCGACGCGGACCCGGCGTTTGCGTCGCTGGGTGTTCGGCAGCACGCCCGACAACGTCATCGAGTTGGCCCGCAGCGCCGGCGTGCCGGTCCTGGTGTACGCCAGTTCCCGGGGCGTCCACGGTCCCATCGAGGACTACGTCTACCCAATCTACCGGTATCTCACCGGGTCCAGACGGACCTCGTCGGAGCCCGCTTCGGAGACGACCGCACCCGAAGTCGAGCAGTGAGACGCCGGTCGTCCGGCCCTGCAAGGTAGTCGCTTTTCCGGTGACGGAACGTCGGTCGACCATGGACCGACCGACGCGCCGGCAGGTGCTCCGGGTCGGCGGCGCCGTCGTCGTCTCGGGCCTGGCTGGCTGTGGCACAGACGGGGAGAGCGGTCCGGTCGACGACGACGTCGGCAACGGTCTCGCCGGCGACGACTATCCTACCATCGAACGGTGGCTGACCGAAACCCAAGTTGGTGACGCCGCCGACACCTACGACGGTACTGTCGAGGACCTGCGCGAACGGGGCACCGTCACCGTGGAGGTCGGCGCACCGGGGAACGGCGGGAACTTCGCCTACGCGCCGCCAGCAGCGGTCGTCTCGGCCGGGACACCCGTCGAGTGGGCCTGGACCGGCGAGGGTGACCCCCACAACGTCGAAGCCCAGCCGGGTGAACAGATCGGCGAGTCGACCTACGAGTTCAGTTCCGGCGACCCGGTCGGTGGCAGCGGCGTCGAGTACACTCAGATGCTCGCCCAGCCCGGCGTCGCGCTGTACCACTGCGACCCGCACCTCGCCCTCGGCATGAAGGCTGGCATCGCCGTGGAGTAAGGGCAGCGTTGGGGCCAGCGTCCGTCCTCAGATCTCCCGGGCCACCATCTCGCCCCAGGGTTCGAAGCCCCGGCGGTCGTAGAACGAACGGGCCCGGTCGTTGTCGGGGTCGACGTCGAGTACCATCCTGTCCATGGGGAGGTCCTGCGTCCTGGCGACGGCGAGGGCGGCGTCCAGCAGGTCGTCGGCGACGTCGGTCCCGCGATGGGACTCGGCCACGTACAGTTCGTTCAGGACGGCCCCGTCCCAGACGTGGGCCATCGACTCGGGAAGGACGAAGACGTAGCCGACGAGCGCACCCTCCCGTTCGGCGACCTGGACGCACCGGGCGTCTGCGTCGACACAGCGGTGGACCCAGGCGAGGTAGCTCTCGCGGTAGGCGTCGTCGAGTTTGTCGCGGTAGGCAGTCTCCTTGGAGTCGTCGCCGGTCCCGGTGGCAAGGGCGAGTTCGAACGCCTCTTTCAGGTCCCACAGGGAGTCGGCGTCGGACGGCCGGTACGGTCTGGGCATATACGCCGGCCTCGGGATCGAGTGTTGTAGCAGTTGTCATCCGGAATCGAACTCGTCAGCAGGAAACGCCCACCGGGCGGTCCCGACCGGCGCCTCAGCCGGGGCGCACGAACAGCACTGCCTCGGCCGTGCGGAGTACCCAGAGGGCGAGTGCCGCCGCGAAAACCAACAGCAGGAGCTTCCAGGCCAGTCCAGCGACCAGTCGGCCGAGCAACACAACCAGCAGGACGAGGACGAGGAGCCCGAGGAGGACCGGCGGAGCGGTCAGCGGGCCCAGAAACAGAGTGACCCCGGTCATGAGCCGTACTCCACGGTCGTGCCGTCGGCGACGGGCTGGAGGACGTACTCGTTCGTCCGACCGCGTCGAACGGGTGTGAAGTCGGCCGTGAACGTCGTCGTCTGTCCCTCGCGAATCTCGAACGACTGGTCGAACTTCAGCGGCGCGTCTCCGGGCGTGTCGACGGTCGCTTTTTCACCGCTATCGAGCGTCGCGTCGACGGCCGTGACGTCTAGCTGGAGGAATTCGTATTCGCGAGCAGGCAGTTCGCGCTCGTCGACGAGTTTCGTCTTCCCGTCCTGTAGCGCCACGAGGTCGGCTTCCTGGGGCTCGTCGAACTCGTGGTACGTCCGGGCGTCGTCGCCGTCGGCCGTCCCGCCGTCGTCGTCGGCCGGTTTGACCCAGATACCGGCGAGCGTCACGACGCACGACTCGAAGTCAGAAATGTCGCCAGGCTGGTCTGTGACGTGTGTCGCGAGCCTTCCGGTCGCATCGCCTCCGCCACCGTCTCCGCCCAGACAGCCGCCGAGCCCTGCCAGGCCAGCGGCACCGACTGCAGCGAGATACGTCCGGCGGTCGACAGCGGCGCGAACGGGTGGCGTGGTACGTAATTGGTCTGTCATTGCACGCTACCCGTACCAGGCGAATCTGCTTAACACCCGAATTCAGTACAGACCGTTTATCAACCGTTCACGTCCATTCACACGCATTTCAGCCGGTTTACTCTCACAGAGGAGAGAGTCGACCCGGTGACATCCGTGGAGACCGGTACCGGGCGGATCTCGTCGTTCTGAAGAACCGTCCATCAGTCGGCCCTATCCCGGCAAATGGCGTCCAGGTCGTCGAACAGGGCGTCGGCGGTCTGATACCTGTCGAAGGCGTCGACGGCAGTGGCCCGCTCAATGACGGCGTCCAGTGCCTCCGGGAGGTCGGGGTCCACGGCCGATGGACAGGGGAACGGCTCGGTCAGGACGCCTTCGCGGACAGCCTCCGGCGAGCCGTCGTAGGGTGGCCGGCCGGTGAGCAGTCGGAAGCAGACGGCGCCCAGCTGGTAGACGTCGGTCGTGTGGTCGACGACGCCGTAGCGGTCGTCGAAGTACTCCGGGGCGGCGTACCGGGGGTCCAGCGCCGTCGCCGGGTCGGTGTACCGGCGGTAGACGTCGAGCAGGCCGACGTTGTCGAGCTGAGGTACCTCGCCGCCGGGGGCGTAGACCACGTTGTCGGGGTCGATGCCGGCGTGGACGACGCCACGGTCGTGGAGGTCGGCGACGGTACGAGAGAGCACTCGGGCCTCCCGGAGTGCGGTTTCCACCGAGCGGTCGCCGCGGTCGGCCAGCCGGTCGCCGACGACCGGGGCCAGCGCCCAGGGCCGGGGCCGTTTCGCGCCGTCCGGAAGCGGAACGACGCCGTCGAGGTGGCCGACGTCGGACCAGCGGTCTAGCTGGTCGACGAGCGCGTCCGCAAATTCCTCGGACCGGTCGTCGGGCCGGCGAAAGAGACGGAGTGCGAGGTCGTAGGTCGAGCCGTTGGCGGCGACGCGGGCGCCGACGACCCGGCCGTAGCGGTGGTCGGCCGGCGAGCCGACGAGCGAGAGGTCGGCGACGTCGGCGACGCGTTCGATGGCCGCGACGAGCGGGGACGAGGAAGCAGGCGTCGTTCGCGGCGACCGAGAGCGAGCCGGCGTGTCGGACTCGGCTGTCGGCGACGAGCGAGTGTTCGTATCGGTGACCGTCTCGGCGGCTTCGGCCCCGGACTCGTCGGCGGCGAGGCCGGCAGTCCGCCGGGCCGTGAGGTCACGTAGCCGGCCCACGTCTGCCAGCGGCGACCGCGACCGGCCGTCGGCGCCGACGTCCCGGAGGCCGCGAACCCACGACTCCGGATCGTCGGTCGGGGACGAGTCGCGGTCCCGGGCGTCCCGTGTCATGTCCAGACGTAGGGTGAATCTCCCACAAGAAGCTACGTCAGACGCGTGGCAGGCGGCCGTACGACAGCCGGTGGAAACCGGTTAGGGGAACCGGCCGGGGGTGGGCGACCGGGAGCCGCCTTCAATCGTCGACGCCTGTCCAACAGTCAATCGTCGACGGCCTCGGCCTCGCCTGCCGGGACCGGCTCCTCCGGGCCGGCGACGCCCTCGTCGGTGAGGTCGGCCTCGCGCCAGGTCCCACGGCGAAACCATGCGAAGGCGATGCCGGCGGCGAGGACGTTCGAGATGGGGAAGGCGATCCAGATGCCGACCGGGTTGGGGGCAGAGAGAAAACCCCAGCCCGGCGGCGCCAGTCCCTGGGAGGCGAGGTAGGCCAGGGGGAAGCGAATGAGGCCGAGCATCGTGATGGAGATGGCGGCAGCGGTGATGGTCTTGCCGGCACCGCGGAACCCGCCGCTGTAGGCCCGGACGACGCCGATGAACCCGAAGGTCGGCGCGACGAGACGGAGGAAGGCGGCTCCCTCGCGGACGACAGCCGGTTCGTCGTTGAAGACGCTCATTATCTGCGGGGCGAAGGCGAAGATGACGACGCCCAGGGCCGCGAGGACGAGAAACGTGATCTTCGCGGCGAAGTGGTTGGCGGTCGCTGCGCGGTCCGGCTTGCCGGCGCCGATGTTCTGGCCGGTCATCGTCTCGACGCCCCGGTCGATGGCGATGGCGGGCATGAAGATCAGCGAGAAGACGCGGATTCCGACGCCGAAGGCCGCCTCGACGGCGAGGCCGAACGTCCCGACGACGACCAGCAGGAGGTTGACCGAGATGGCACGGCCCGTCCCCTCGACGGAGGCCGGCACGCCCAGCCGGACGAGCTTCGGGACGTACGAGAGGTCCGGCACCATGTCGCGGACGTTGATCGTGATCCCCCGGGTCCCCGAGAGCATGATCCCCATGCCGATGACCATCGCCAGCCCCCTGGAGAAGACCGTGGCGACGGCCGCGCCCTCGACGCCCATGGCGGGGAACGGGCCCCAGCCGAAGATGAGGAACGGGTCGAGGGCGACGTTCAGGACGACGGTGCCGAACATCACGAGCATCGGCGTGACGGTGTCGCCGGCGCCGCGCATCAGCGAGATGAACACGAAGAAGCCGAACATGAACGGCAGACCCAGCGAGATGACCTGCATGTAGTCGGTCGCCAGCGGCAGGACCGCCGGTCCCGCCCCGATCAGCGCGAGGTAGTCCCGGACGACGAAAAAGCCGACGACGCCCAGCAGCGCCGAGAGGCCGACGGCGAACGTGACCGTCTGTGACGCCGCGTAGACGGCCTCGCGGCGCTCCTCGGCGCCGACGTACTGGGCGACGAGCACGCTGCCGGCGACGGAGACGCCCATCCCCAGCGAGATGAGGAGGAACACCGCCGGGAACCCGAAGGTGATCGCTGCGAGGGCCTCCTTGCTGAGCTGTCCCAGCCAGAAGGTGTCGGCCAGGTTGTAGGCCACCTGCATCAGGTTCGTGAGGATGATCGGCAGGGAGAGGTAGAACAGCGGCCAGCCGATGGCGCCCTCGGTGAGGTTCAGCTCGTCGGGGCCCTTGAACTGGTCCTGGAGCCGCTGGACCAGGTTTCGCGGGTGGAGGCCGCTCATTCGGCGGCCCCCTCGCCGCCCCGCTCGCGCCGACCGTCGTCCTCACTGCGACAGTCGTCGGCCGCGTAGACCTGCCGCTCGAGGTGGCTCGCAAGCAACTCCCGGGTCCGCTCGAGGGTCTGGCCCACGGCGACGTGGCGGACCTGTGACCCCTCCAACACTGTGAGGAGGAACTGGGCCGTCGCCTCGGGGTCAAGGTCCGCCCGGAAGGTGCCGCGCTCGACGCCGGCAGCAAGTATCTCCGTCAGGAGGTCACAGACGGCGTCGGAGAACGCCTGGCTCTGTTCCCGGTAGGCTTGCTCGTAGGGCGACTGGGCCTTGAGTTCCAGCAGCGCCGTCTGGAGGTCTTCGAGGTCGTCGGATTGCGGGGGCGACAGCGCCGCGTCGAGGACCGCGGTCAGTCGGTCGGTCGGGTCGTCGTCGGCCGCTTCGTCGGCCTCGGTGACGCGTTCGAGAAAGCGGTCGCCCAGGTACTTCTGGAAGGCGACGAGCAGGTCGCGCTTGCTGTCGTAGTGGTAGTGCAGCGCGGCCTTGCTCTTGGAACACTCGTCGGCGATGGCCTGCATCGTAAGGTCGGCGTACCCGTGGCTACAGAGCGCCCGGCAGGTCGCACACATGATCTCTTCGTCCACGTCGGAGGGCATTCGCGTGGCTAGAGCTGACTGACTAGTCAGTCAAAAGGCTTCCGTACCCGCCGTGCGGTCTGTGTACGATTGGCTTACCGTGAGTGAGCTGGTGGTTTCGGTTCCGCAACCGCAACGTCGAAGAAAGCCCTCACCTCGCTGGCGGTCGCTGAGGCGGATATCCTCGCTCCGCTCGGATAGTGCCGCCTCAGCGACTCCTCTTCGACGCCAGCGAGGTTCGCCCTTTCAGTCCGCCAGGAACCGCACCGCTTTGGCAGTCACCCGACGGTTGGCGCGCGGGAGGTCCCGACCGGAGGGAGGGACCGACTCGTGCGAGGGACGACCGAGTGAGGGGAGCGAACGAGGGAGTCGGCTGGGGAGGATGGTGGCGCGGTGCGGTGGGGTGTGGGCCTGGTGGATGAAAGGGCGAGGCCCGGGTGACTCGACCGGAGGGAGAGTCACCAAATGGCCGAACGGGGAGCGGGTGGCCGACCGAAGGGAGGCCACCGACTGCTCGAACGGCCGGAGGCCGTGAGAGCGAAGCGACCCGTGAGGCCCGTCTGGCGATGAAAGCGAGGGCGACCGGAGGGAGCCCTCGTTGGCGAGCGGTGAACGCAGTGAGCCGCGAGTCCAAGTGGAGTCGCTGCAGGACCCCTATCCGAGCGACCGGAGGAAGCGAGAATATGTCCTGCAGCGTCCGCCAGCGGGCCGGGGGCTTTCCTTACTGTGCGGTTGTGGTAACTCTAGCACCAACTGAATCGTATAGCCAGCGGGCCGAGGGCTTTCCTGCCGTCGCGGTAACTGTACAGCCCATCAACTACCCACAAAGGAAATTATCAACTCAACGTCCAGCAATCTCACAGACAGCGTGTAGCGAGTCCACCTCGAAGGTCGGCTCGACGCCGAGTTCCACCCCATCACGGTGGTCCCGCCGGACGAAGACCGAATCCAGTCCGGCCCTGTCGGCTGCCACGACGTCCGACTCGCTATCCCCCACGTAGAGCGCGGTTTCGGCACCCAGATCCGCCATCGCCCGGTCGATGTAGTAGGTGTTGGGTTTCTTCCGCGAGAGGCTCTCTATCGTCATCTCGCGACCGTAGTACGTCTCGAAGCGATGGTGTAGATCGAAGTGGTCGAGGAGGAATTCGAGCGTCGAATGGTGGTTGTTACTCACCAACCCACAGGGGGTGAGTGAGGTCGCCCAGGGCTACCACGTCGTCGTAGAGGTACCGACTTCC
>CAZGAX010000090.1:0-16050 GCA_964523745.1 uncultured Halobacteriales archaeon
TCTTCTGCTCTTCGCCGCCGATGTGCGGGATGGCGTTGTCGATGATCTCCATCGAGGAGACGCCGGAGTATCCCGCGCCGGAGACGGCCTGGAGCGTCGAGACGGCGACCCGCTCGATGCCGAAGGCCTCGTCGATGGCCGCCAGCGGCGGGACCATCGTGATCGTCGAGCAGTTGGGATTCTTGACGAGCGCCCCGTCCCAGCCACGTTCGTCGCGCTGGACTTCCAGCAGGTCGAGGTGGTCGGCGTTGACTTCCGGGATCGTGAGGGGCACGTCCGGATCGGTGCGATGATTCGAGGAGTTCGACGAGACGACGTATCCCGCCTCACAGAATTCGGGTTCGACCTGCTCGCCGACGCTCGAGGGCAGCGACGAGAAGATGACGTCCACGTCGTCGGGTACGGACGCTGGCTCGGTCGCACCGACGGTGACCTCGGCCACCGAGTCGGGAATGGGGACGTTGATGCGCCACTTCGCGGCCTCGCGGTAGGACTTGCCGGCACTGCTCTCGCTCGCGGTCAGTGCCGCGATCTCGAAGTCGGGGTGGGGCTCGAGGAGCTGGATCAACCGCTGACCCACCGCCCCCGTCGCGCCCAGGATCCCTGCACGTACTGTCATACTTCGGGGTAGGGCGAGAGGTACTCAAAATTGTTTGGAAACGCCCCCGAGTCACCAGACCTGTACACCCGCGGCTGAACGGCGGCGTATCCGGAGAGAAGACGCGTTTACGCCTCGACGGGGTGACCCTGCTTGCGGGTAACGTAGCCGGCGATCCGGTTGCGAACGCCCTTGGATTCGATGTTCGTCAGTTCGTCGACGAGTTCCTTGTTCCGCTCGAAGTCGTCACTGAAGGCGTCCGGGTATCGTTCCATGAGCAGTGTCGCCGTCTTCTTGACGTAGGCGGGCTTGATGGCCATCGTTGCTCCCACCTTACCCGGTCGCCCCCTAAAAGGATTCGAAAGTCGGTCCCGTCGAGTTTTGCGCGGGTAGCCGGGTAACTGGCTCTTAGATCCGGTCTCGCAGCCGGTCGAACGCTACTCGCTCCTGCTCGCTGCCACACCGGCGGACCACCGACTCGAAGTATTCCAGTCGGTCCCGCAGGACCTCGTCGTCGTAGGCATCGACGCCCAGCCGCGACGCCGCGACGGTCGCTTCGACCACCGCGTTGAAGCCCCGGTTGACCGTCGGCACCGTCTCGCGTTCGACGGACGCGTCGACGGGGTCGAGCGCCCAATCCACCCACTCCGTGCCCTCGCTCGTTCCCCCCTGGAGCCGCTCGACGGATACTCTCGCCCAGGCGTCGGCGCTGTCGAGGATCGGCTCGACCTCCTCGCGGACGCCGAGCGCCGCGTCGACGAAATCGACCGGGTCCCGGGAGAACTGGACGTACCCCTCGCCGCGCTCCGCGAAGTTCCGTCGGGTCCGCGTTCGACCCCAGGTCCGGGCCGTCACTCGGTCGGCCGGCTCGTCACAGTCCCCGGTGCTTGCCTCGCCAGCAACGGGGGCCTGCAACCCCAGCGCGGCGACGTTCCACCGCTCGTTGGGTCCGAGCGTCGTCACGATGGATTCGGTGATTCCTCGCAGTTCGACCGGCCAGTCCGCGCTTGCCACGAATTACACCTCCAGACCGCGTTCCAGGGCGACGAACAGCCCGCCAGCGACGACGTCGGCGGTCGTGCCCGGGTTGATTCCGCGTTCCACGAGGTCGCTGGCGAAGGCATCGACCGATTCCTCGCCGTCCCGGACGGCCCGGGCCCGGTCTCTCACCTCCTCGGCGGTCTCGCGGTCGTGCTGGGTGACGACGAACGTGTCGATCTCGTCGGCGAGCAGGTCGAGATACGTCGACGCGGCCCGGTCGGTCACGGGGGCGTCTCCGCTGGCGATTCGCTCCGCCGCGTCGAACGTCCGGGGAAATCCCGAAACCCACTCGGCAGCGATGCCGTCGACGTCGGCGCTTCGCTCCATGACGTCGGCGAGGGACAGGCCGCGCGATTCGAGTTCGGGGACGGCGGTGCCGCCCCGGCGGACGTCGAGGGCTGCCATGTCCGACGGTGGGTCGTCTACGGCGACGTCGACGTGGTCGAACGCCCGGTAGAAGCCGGCGGCGTCGGCGACGGTCGTCTCCTCCACGACCGCAGTCGCCGCGTCTGGCGTGAGGTCTCCGGTCCCGGCTGCCCGGACGAGCGGCGTCACCAGGAGGATGGCCCCGAACTGCGTGTTGCCGCCCGACTGGCCGCTCATCCCTTCGATGGCCCGCTCGAACGACTCACCGACAGGCGCACCGTCGGCAGCCGCGTCCAGGCCGTCACGTGCGCCGACGGCGCCGGCGACGAACTGCTCGAACCGGAGGTCGGAATACTCCCGAGCCCGGTCGACGTTTCCCGGTTTCGGCGTGCTGGAGACTTCCAGGAGGAGGGCGAGTTGGGCGTTCTCGGCCGTGGATCTCATCGTTCGACCTCCGTCGTGGCTCTCACGGTTCTACCTCCGCTGGGAGCCTCACAGTTCGACCTCGGCAGCGTCGTTCTCTGTCCACTCGGTGACGGCGTCTTTGACGCGCTTCAGGACTCTCGGGTCGTCGCTCGGTCGGCCGACGCTCACTGCGTCGGCGCCGTAGTTCAGGTATTCCCGGGCCGTCTCGCGGTCCCTGACGCCGTTGTTTGCGATGACGTATGCGTCGGTCGCCGCGACGATGTCGGCGACGACCGGTTCGGAGTCCATCGCGTCGACGTGGAGCACGTCGGCACCAGCCGCGTCGAGCGTCGCGGCCAGCGCCGGCAGGTCGACGCACTCGACCTCGGCACGGACCTTCACCGAGACGGTTACCCCCGTTTCGGCGGCCGTCTCGACCTGTCGACGGAGCCGCTGCGTGTCGCGAAGGAGTGACTCGCCGGCACCGGCGCCGCACATCTCGTCCTGCCGGCAGTGGGCGTTGATCTCGAGGAGGGCGCCGCGCTCGGCACAGACGTCGGCTGCCCGACGGAGTTGTGCCCGTTCGATCGCCCGAACGTTGAAGCCGGCCTGGATCGGGTGGTCGGCGAGGGCGTCTAGCTGGTCCCCCATGAACGCAATGGGGTCCTCGGGCAGGAACTCCGTCCGGTCCCTGTCTACCATCTCCCGTGCCGCCTCGCGGGTGACGTCGTCGATGGCGATGCCACCCAGGAAGGCGGCCCCGGCGTACGACGAGCCTGCGATCGCCCAGTCGGCGTCCGATTCGCCGCTGAGGCTGGCGAGGGCGAGCGGCGGGTCGAAGGGAACGGCGTCGGTTCCCTCGACGGAATCCCCCGTCACGCTTCGACCACCTCGAGTGCGTCCCGAACGGCCCTGGCCACGCGTTCGGCGTCGGATTCGTCGTTCATCCGGGTGTCCGTCCGAACCACCGGCCTGTCGAGTTCCGTTCCGTCGTCCTCGTCGAGGACGAACGCGTCGGCCCAGGAGTACGCGTCGGCGACGCCGCGAGTCGACGCCTCGTACCCGACGCCCTCCATCAGTTTTGCGGCAGGGCCGGAGAACGCCTCGTCTTCGACGAACGGCGAGACGGCGACGACGGGCGTCTCGGCCAGGGCTGCCTCGATGCCGTCGAGGGCAACCATGGGTCCGATGCTCGTGACCGGGTTGGATGGACCGACGACGACGGGCCGGTCGAGCGCGTCGAGGACGGCGTTGGTCGCCCCTGCCTCGTCGGACCCTCTGAAGTCGACGGCGTCGACGGGTGGCTCGCCGTTCCGGGCTACCCAGAACTCCTGGAAGTGCATCATCCCCTGGGGCGTCTCCACGAGCGTGGCCACGGGGTCGTCGGACATCGGGAGCAGGGTGCGGTCGAGCCCGAAGGCGTCGGCCAGTTTTCGGGTGATGCTCGTCAGGGAGTGGCCTTCCGCCAGGAGACTCGACCGGGTGAGGTGTACGGCCCTGTCGCGGTCTCCGATGTGCATGAACTCCGCGACTCCCGAAAAGCGCCGCCAGCGAGCGAGTCGGTGGCCCGCCGTCTGCGCCTCGGCGGCGAGGTACCGGGGGCCGCCATCGAGGCCGGCGGCGTCGGCGAGACGGTGGAGTTCCTCGTGGGTTTCTGCCGTGTCGTCTGCGATCCCCCACCAGGTGTCCCGGTCGAGTACGTCCCCCTCCAGGAACAGAACGGTGTCCAGGTCCGGACAGACGAGGTGGCCGCCCAGCTCGACGTCGTCGCCGGTGTTGGCGACGACGGCCGTCTCGTCGGGGGGAAAGACGGCGTCTGCCCCCGCGAGCAGTTTGGGCGTACCCGTCCCGCCGGACAGGAACGTAACCATACCCGGGCTTGGAGGGGGGCCGCTTATAAAGTGTCGGAACTGGCAGTCCGCCGGCGCTCGTCACGCGGGACTCCCTAAGTTTCAGATGTGAGAACCGGGAACACAGACTCAAGTACGATCGCAGAGAGGCTACGCCTGATGGGCCCCCGCTTGGACGACGCCCACCGATTCGCGCCGGCCGGTCCCGACGAGGAGTACGTCTACGGAGCGTGCTGTCCCGGGTGGCACTCGGCCGGCGACCACCGGACGGCGGTCGAGCAGTGGACGTCCTTCATGAAAGACCACGGCGTCGAGCGAGTCTGCTGTCTGCTCACGGGCCGACAGCTCCACGAGAACGACGCCAACATCGGCCTGTACCGGGACGCGTTCGGGGTCGAAAACGTCCGTCACGCGCCGGTACCCGACCAGCACCTGGCCGACGTCGAGACGCTCCGCCAGGACGTCCTGCCGTTCCTCTCGGAATCGAGAGAGCGCGACCAGCCCGTCGTCGTTCACTGTCTGGCCGGCATCGGCCGGACGGGCCACGTGCTGGCTGCCTGGCTTGTCTGGGAGCACGAGTACGACCCCCACGACGCCATCGACACCGTCCAGGAACTGGGTCGTGACCCGACCGAGGCGGTCCGGCAGGACAACGCCACGCGCCAGGACCTGCTCGACCTGCTCGGGCTGCTGGCCTGAGGTACCGACCCTTTTATCGGACCGCGACCAAGCCTCCGCCAATGACGACCATCAAGGACAGCGTCCACGACCACATCACGGTCGAGGGGGTGGCCCGTGACTTGCTCGACACGCCGCCCGTCCAGCGGCTGCGACACATCAAGCAGCTGGGCACCGTGGGGCTGGTCTATCCCTCTGCGAACCACACGAGATTCGAGCACTCGCTGGGCGTCTACCACCTCGCGGACCGGGCTCTCTCGCACCTCGGAATCGAAGGCGTCGGCGCCGAGCGAGTGCGAGCCGCAGCGCTGCTCCACGACGTGGGTCACGGTCCCTACAGCCACAACATCGAGGACCTGCTGTACCGTCACACCGGCAAGTACCACGACGACGTGGGCGAACTCATCGGGTCGGGGCCGGTCGCTCGCGTCCTCTCCGAGCACGGCCTGAATCCGGACCGCATCGCCGACCTGATCGCCGGCGACGGAACGTACGGTCAGCTCGTCTCGGGCGAACTCGACGTCGACCGGATGGACTACCTGGTCCGGGACGCCCACCACACCGGCGTCCCCTACGGCACGATAGACACCCAGCGCCTCGTCAGGGAGCTCCGGTTCGTCGACGGCGAACTCGTCCTCGACGAGGGCAACGTCCAGACGGCCGAGAGCCTGTTGCTGGCCCGGGCGCTGATGAATCCCACCGTCTACCAGCACCACGTCGCCCGCATCGCCAAGGCGATGTTGCGCCGGGCGACCGAAGCGCTCCTGGCCGAAACCGACCTCGGCGCCGAGACGGTCCGACGGATGGACGACCACGACCTCCACGTCGCGGTACGGGACTGCGAGGCGACCCGGGAATACGCCCGCCGGCTCGACGAACGCGACCTCTTCAAGCGGGCCGTCTGGGCGGAGATGGACGCCGTCGCCGGCGACCTCCTGTCCGCCGACCACGGGGCCATCAGCGACCACGAGCGGTCCATCGCCGAGGAGGCCGGCGTCGACCCGGAAGACGTCATCCTCGACGTACCCGAGGAACCCACGATCCGGGAATCGTCCTCCAGGGTCGTCGTCAACGGCGAGGTCCGCCGACTGGGCGAGCAGTCGACGCTCGTCAGCGCCCTCCGGGCGGCCCAGCGCGACCAGTGGCGCCTGGGGGTCTACGCTCCCCGGCCGGTGAGCGAGCGCGTCGGGAACGCGGCCATCCGAACGCTCGGCCTCGACCTCGAAGGGGCGCTCGTCCGGGACGTTCGACCGGGAATCAACGCGACGCTGGACGACTTCGAGTGATATCCGATGGACTGGAGTAGCTTCGCTACGTCGGGAGGAGTCACCGAATGATACTCGAGGGAACCATCCTTCGCGGCCGGGAATTCCAGCCCGTCGAAGGCCGAGTCGTCGTCGAAGACGGCACGATAACGGCCGTCGAAGAGACGAGCGCACGGAGCGACGACGTCGTCCTCCCGGCGTTCGTCAACGCCCACACCCACATCGGTGACTCGATCGCCAAGGAAGCCGGCGGGGGACTCGGACTGAAGGAACTGGTCGCGCCGCCGGACGGGCTGAAACACCGGCTCCTCGCCGAGGCTACCCGGGACGAACTCGTCGGGGCGATGCGCCGCTCGCTGCAGTTCATGGAGAAAGCCGGCACCGCAGCCTGCATCGACTTCCGGGAGAGCGGCATCGAAGGCGTCGAGGCGCTCCAGGACGCCACCGAGGGCCTGGACGTCGAGCCGACGATCCTGGGGCGTGAGAGCGTCGAAGCGATGGAGGCCAGCGACGGCTTCGGCGCGAGCAGCACCAACGACGGCGAGTTCTCCAGCGAGCGAGCCGCTACCAGCCGGGCCGGCAAGATATTCGGCATCCACGCCGGCGAGGCCGACAGCAGCGACCTCAACGGGGCGCTGGACCTCGACCCGGACTTCCTCGTCCACGTCGTCCACCCCCAGGACGTACACCTGGAGCGCATCGCCGACAGCGAGACGCCGGTCGTCGTCTGTCCCCGGTCGAACCTCGTTACGGAGGCCGGCCTTCCACCAGTGCGGGACCTCCTCGACCGGACCACCGTCGCCCTCGGCACTGACAACGTGATGCTCAACAGCCCCAGCATGTTCCGCGAGATGGAGTTCGTCGCCAAACTGACCGACGCGACAGCCCCGGAAGTCCTCGCGATGGCGACGGTCAACGGCGCCGAGATTGCCGGACTGGACTGTGGCGTCGTCGAGGAGGGCCGGCCGGCCAAACTCCAGGTGCTCGACGGCGACTCGCACAACCTCACCGGCGCCAGAGAGCCGGTCCGGGCCGTCGTCCGGCGGGCCGGCGTCGACGACGTGTCCGACGTGATTCTCTAACCGCGTCCGGCCGGCATCTGTCCGCGAACAGTGGTGGCCTCTAAGTGCCGTCGCGTGCTACGTGTTGGCATGTACGACGACGTACTCGTTCCGACGGACGGGTCGGCGGGCATGGACCGGGTCATCGAACACGCCGTCGACCTGTGTGAGACCCACGGCGCGACGCTCCACGGCCTGTACGTCATCGACACGGCGTCGCTGGCGGACCTCCCGATGGAGTCGTCCTGGGAGGCCGTCAACACGGCTCTCCGGGAGGAAGGCGACTCGTCGCTGGAAGCGATGGAACGCCTCGCCGGCGACGTCGACGTCCGGACGAACCAGGTCGAAGGCTCACCCGCCCAGGAGATCGTCGAATACGCCGAAGACGAGGGTATCGACCTCATCGTTATGGGAACTCACGGCCGTTCGGGCGTCGACCGCCTCCTGCTCGGGAGCGTCGCAGAACGCGTCGTTCGCACCTCCCCTGTGCCCGTGCTGACGGTCCGCGTCACCGGTACAGCCGGGTAACTCGCCTGCCGAAATCGGCCAAAAAGTTTTTGTACTGGAATGAGAAGCCCCGACCGCGATGTTGACACTGGCCGAGAAGGTCAGTGCCCTCACAGCCATCGTGGTCCTCGACGTAACGCTGTTCGCGTTCGGGGGTGTGGTGTTGCTGCTCGCCGCGGCGCTCGCGTCGATGCCGCTGCTGGTGAGTATCGTACACCACTGAGGACCCTGGGTGGCGCTACCGGGGGCGGAGGTGCTCGCAGTCGCCGGCAGAGACCTCGACGGGGCCGTCGTCCGTCTCGACGACGAGCGTCCCGGGGTCGGTGACGTCGACGGCCTCGCCAGTGACGACGCCGCCCGGCGTCTCGACCCTGACGTCCTGGCCGAGCGTCACCGACAGGTCCCGCCAGGCCGGCAAGATGGCGTCGGGGTCGCCACGGAGTGCGTCGAACTCTTCGAGCAGTCGCTGGGTGAACAGCCGGCGGTTCACGTCCTCGCCGGCTTCGGCCTGGAGGCTCGTCGCGTCGGCGTCAGCGGGCAGGTCATCCAGGGAGACGTTGACGTTGGTCCCGATACCCACGACGAGCCAGCCGACCCGGTCGGCCTCGCCTTCCATCTCGGTGAGGATGCCCGTCAGCTTCGATCCGTCCACGAGCACGTCGTTCGGCCACTTGATCTCCGCTTCGACGCCGGCCTCCCGGGCGGCCGTCGCGGTCGCCACGGCGGCAGCAAGCGTGTAGAGGGGGACCTGGGCCGGCGGGATGTCGGGCCGCAGGAGTATCGAGAGCCAGACGCCGCCGCTGGGCGAGGACCACTCGCGGTTCAGCCGGCCCCGTCCGCCGGTCTGTTCGTCGGCCAGGACGACCACGTTTTCCGCACCTTCCGCGGCCAGTTCCCTGGCTCGCTCGTTCGTGCTGGGTATCGAGTCGTGGTACTCGACCTCGAACGGGGCGTCGAGACCGTACTCGACAGTGGAACCCCCGAACTCCGGGACGCCGGTCAGTTCGTAGCCGTCGTCGTCGCTGTCGATCTCGAACCCTTCCTCGCGGAGCGCCTCGACGTGTTTCCAGACGGCGGCGCGGGAGACGCCGAGGTGCTCGGCGAGGTTCGGGCCGGCTACGGGGCCGTCGGCCAGGGCGTCGAGGACCTGCTTGCGAGTCTGCTGCATACCTGGCGATCCCACCGCAGAAGCAAATAGACGGCGACCGAACGGAGGAGCGAGACCGTGCAGGCGGTCAGTCGATGACGACCAGCGGGTCGCCCATGTCGACGCTGTCGCCCTCGTTCACTGCGATCTCGGCGACGGTGCCTGCCACCTCGGCGACAATGTCGTTTTCCATCTTCATCGCTTCGAGGACGAGCAGTACGTCACCTTCGGCAACGTCGTCGCCCTCGGCGACGTTGACGTCCAGGATGGTGCCCTGCATCTCGGCGCTGACGGTGGTGCCTTCGGCCGTCGTCGCTGCCGCACCGCCACTGTCGCCGTCCCCTCCGGGACCCGCGCGTTCGGGCCGGGGCTGTGACCCGCCGCTACTGCCGCCACCCGAGGCGGCTTCGACGTCGATAGCCGGTGCACCGCGCTCCTCGAGGTCGACCTCGAAGCGCTTGCCGTTGACCTCGACGGTGAACTCGCGCTCGGTGACCTCCTCGTCCTCGCCAGCGGCGGGCGCCGGTTCGGTGCCCCACTTCTCCTGGGCTTCGTCGATGCGCTCGGGGTCGAGCGTCTCGTCGAGGTACTTCGTCGTGTGCATCCCCTCGACGAACGTGTCGTCGGTGAGCATCAGCCGGTGGAACGGGATGATGGTCGGAATCCCTTCGATATCGTACTCCGCCAGCGCCCGCTTGCCCCGCTCGATGACCTCCGTCCGGTCGGACCCGTAGACGATGAGCTTGGCGATCATCGAGTCGTAGTCCGTCACGAGGTCGTCGCCCTGGCGGAGGGCGTCGTCCATCCGGACGCCGATACCTCCCGGCGGGTCGTATATCTCCAGTTCGCCGCCGGTGGCCGGGGCGAAGTCGTCGGCCGCGTTCTCGGCGTTGATCCGGAACTCCATCGCGTGGCCTTCGATTTCCACGTCGTCCTGGTCGAAGGCCAGTTCCTCGCCCTGGGCCACTCGCAGTTGCCACTTCACGATGTCGATGCCCGTGATCTCCTCGGTGACGCAGTGTTCGACCTGGATGCGGGTGTTGACCTCCAGGAAGTAGAAGTCCGCGTCCGGGCCGAGGACCGCTCCGGGTTCGCGGTCTTCCTCTTCGACGAGGAACTCCACGGTGCCGGCGTTGACGTAGTCGGCTTCCTTGACGCCGCGGCGAGCGGCCTCGCCTATCTTCTCGCGGAGTTCGTCCGAGAGGGCGGGGCTCGGTCCTTCCTCGATGACCTTCTGGTGGCGCCGCTGGAGCGAGCAGTCGCGCTCGCCGAGGTGCCGGACGTTGCCGTGGTGGTCCGCGATAATCTGCACCTCGATGTGGCGGGGGTTCTCCAGGTAGCGCTCGAGGTAAACCGAGTCGTTGTCGAAGTAGGCTTCGCCCTCCCGTTTGGCGCTCTCCAGCTGGTCTGCGGCCTCGTCGGCGCTCTCGACGACCTTCATTCCCCGGCCGCCACCGCCACCCTCGGCCTTGATGGCGACGGGGTAGCCGTGTTCCTCGCCGAATTCTTTGACTTCTTCGGGGTCGTCCACGGGGTCGGTCGTCCCGGGAACGATCGGGACGTCGGCCTCAGACATGATGGTCCGGGCCTTCGTCTTCTCGCCCAGGGCCTCCATGCCGTCGCTGGCCGGGCCGACCCACTGGACGCCATCGGTGGCCTCGACCTTGCTGGCGAACTCGGCGTTCTCGGCCAGGAAGCCGTAGCCGGGATGGATGGCGTCGGCGCCCGCCCGCTGGGCGGCGTCGATGATCGCCTCGTGGTCGAGGTACGAGTCGGCCGCCCTGGCCGGCCCGACGTTGTAGGCCTCGTCGGCGTACCGGACGTGGCCCGAGTGTTTGTCCGCGTCGCTGTAGACCGCGACGGTGTCGATTCCCAGTTCCTCACAGGCCCGCATGACGCGGACGGCGATTTCCCCTCGGTTCGCGACCAGTACCTTGTCGAACGATGTCTCACTCATGGTGTATCACTCCAGGCTGTCGAGTCGTCCTGCTGCAGTCCATGCGTCCGTCGGGGCAGTTGCGGTGGGCCGGTGACCGCGCTTGCCCTGTGCCTCTCGGCGGCCGGCGAACTGCCAGCGCTTGCCGTTCCAGGTCTCCTCCTCGTCGGCTGCGGCGGCGGCCGCGGCCAGTGCGGCGGCCCGCTGGTCCCGAACGTGGGCACCGACTGCGGCGGCGATAGCCGCCGCTTCGGCCGGCGTAGCGTTCGCCGGCAGCGAGAGCGAGCCGTCGATCGACGGGAGTTCGACCATGTCGGCTGGGCTATAGGGGGATGTTGCCATGTTTGCGCTCCGGCTGAGATTTACGTTTCGAACGCAGCATTTCTAGATCGGAGATGAGCTGCGCTCGGGTCTCCGGCGGTTCCAGTACGTCGTCGACGAAGCCCCTGTCGGCGGCCGTGTAGGGATTGGCGAACTGGTCGCGGTACTCCTCGATGAGCTGGTCCCGGCGCTCCTCGGGGTCGTCGGCCGCGTCCAGTTCGTCGCTGTAGAGGACGTTTACGGCGCCCTGGGGCCCCATGACGGCGATTTCGGCCGTCGGCCAGGCGTAGTTGACGTCCGCGCCGATGTGCTTCGACGCCATGACGTCGTAGGCGCCGCCGTAGGCCTTCCGGGTGATGACGGTCAGCAGCGGAACGGTCGCCTCGGAGTAGGCGTACAGGAGCTTCGCGCCGTGGGTGATGATGCCGTTGTGCTCCTGGTCGGTGCCGGGCATGAAGCCGGGGACGTCGACGAACGTCAGGATCGGGATGTTGAACGCGTCACAGAACCTGACGAACCGGGCGCCTTTCACGGAGGAGTCGATGTCGAGCGTCCCGGCGTTGACCCGGGGCTGGTTGGCGACGACGCCGACCGAGTGGCCGTCCAGCCGGCCGAAGCCGATGACGAGGTTCCGGGCGAAGCCCTCGCCCACCTCGAAGAACGAATCCTCGTCGACCACGTGGTCGACGACGTTCGTCATGTCGTAGGGCTTTCGAGGCTCGTCCGGAACGATCTCGTTGAGTTCCTCGTCTGCGCGTTCCGGGTCGTCCCAGGGGTCGACCCGCGGCGGGTCCTCCATGTTGTTCTGGGGAAGGTACGAGAGGAGGTACCGGAGGTCGTCGAGCGCCGCCTCCTCGTCGGCCGCCGTCAGATCCGCGACCCCGGACTCCGTCGAGTGCGTCTTGGCGCCGCCGAGTTCGTCGAACCCGACTTCCTCGCCGGTGACGGTCTCGATGACGTCCGGCCCCGTGATGAACATGTGGCTGGTGCCCTCGACCATCATGACGAAGTCCGTGATGGCCGGGGAGTAGACCGAGCCGCCGGCACACGGTCCCATAATGGCCGAGATCTGGGGCACGACCCCGCTGGCCTGCTGATTGCGGTGGAAGATGTCCGCGTAGCCGGCGAGCGAGTCGATACCCTCCTGGATCCGGGCGCCCGCCGAGTCGTTGAGCCCGATTATCGGGGCACCGGTCTCCATGGCCTTGTCCATCACCTTCGTGACCTTCTCGGCGAAGACTTCACCGAGCGAGCCGCCGAAGACGGTGAAGTCGTGGGCGAAGACGAACACCGTCTCGCCGTTGACCTCGCCGTAGCCAGTCACCACGCCGTCCCCGAAGTACTCCTCGTCGGCCATGTCGAAGTTGTGACAGCGGTGGGTCCGGAACTGGTCGAACTCTGTGAAGGTGCCGTCGTCGAGGAAGTAGTCGATCCGCTCCCGGGCGGTGAGCTTCCCCCTCTCGTGCTGTTTTTCGATGCGGTCTTCCCCACCACCCTTCTCGGCTTCCTCGCGCATCTCCCGCAGCTCGTCGATGCTGTCTTCCATTGTCATGGTTGCTGCCTCCCGACACTCATTGGGCGAAGCATGCGCTACCGTCGTAAAAAGGGTTCTGCAATCCGGCAACTCCGTTTCGTCAACCGTCGAAATTCCGTGGAAGACGGGCTGTCGTGTCCGCTGGGTTGTCGCCTCGGAAAACTGCTAGCTCCGGTCTAGCGGTCACCAGTCAGCGAGAACTCGGGAGTCAGGCCACCCGTACGCGCCGATTTTTCGATATCACCGAATTGCCCGGAAACGGCGGGGAAACCGGCGCTACGACGATAATCGAACTTCACGGTTTACCATTCGGATCGGGCTACGGCGGTGGTCGCCGGTCGACCGGCGTACCCGGTCAGTCCCCGGCGGATAGTCCGCTTGCCGGGTCTGGTCCGTCCGAACCGCTGTCCATCTCCCGGAGATACCGGACGCGTTCCGGAATCGGCGGGTGGTCGTGGTGGAAGGTCTCGTACCAGGGGTGGGGAAACAGGCTGGCGAGGTTGTCCGCCGCCAGGTCAGACAGCGCCCGTGCCAGGGCTGCTCCGCTGGTGTGACTGGCGGCGAAGGCGTCGGCCTCCCGCTCGAATGAGAGCGAGAGGTAGTTGTCGACCGGCGAGGTCAGGCGCATCACCGGCCAGAGCCACAGCAGGGCGACGGCCAGGCCGGCGTAGGTGGTTTCGGGCACCCAGAACGGGGCGTAGAGCCAGTCGGCGCTGACGAGGTAGCCCAGCACGGCGAAGACGACGGCGAACCGTACCGCAAAGAGGCCGACGAACTTCCAGACGTGGCCCTTCTTGTAGTGGGCGAGTTCGTGGGCCAGCACCCCCTGGATCGCTTCGGTGTCCATGCCGTCGACGAGCGTGTCGAACAGGACGACTCGCTTCGTCCGGCCGAAGCCGACGAAGTACGCCGAAGAGTGCGACGACCGGGTGCTCGCGTCCATCTCGTAGACCTGTTCGCAGACGAACCCCACTCGCTCGAACACGTCGTCGACCGCCTCCCGGAGGTCGCCCTCTTCGATCTTCGTGAACTCGTAGAACAGCGGGTCGATGACGCGGGGCTTGAGGACGAGCATCGCCACCGTGAAGCCGACGACGAGCGCCCAGGCCGCGGCCGGCCAGACCGGGACGGCGTCGACGAACCAGAAGATTGCCACGGCGATGGGTACCGTCAGGACGAGCGTAACGACCGTAGAGAGGACGGTGTCGCGGAGCCACAGCCCCGGCGAGCGGTTGTTGAAGCCGAAGATTTCCTCGACGACGAACGTCCCGAAGAGACCGAAGGGGGCGCTAGCGACCTGGGCCAGCAAGATCGCACCGGCCACGAAGGCAGCTCCCTGGAGGAGGGGATTCCAGCCCGTCCCTTGGAGCCAGGCGACGGCGTCGACGAACAGGCCAGAGAACAGCACGAGGAGTATCGCGCCGAGGCCGGTCCAGTTTCCAAGCAGGGAGAGACCGGTCCGTGCCCGGTTGTAGTCCAGCACCTCGTCGGGGTCATCGATGCCCAGTTCCTCGGTTACCCACGCTCGCTCGGCGTCGACGGTCCGCTCCTCGTGACGGCGATTGAGCACCGAGAGGAAGCTGAAAAACGCCTCCGTCCCGACGAGAAGCCCGACGAACGCCAGGGAGACGACGAGTCCACTCATGGTACGCTCTCACGAGACGAGCGGTGAAAAGTCGTGTCCTCTGCCCGTGGGTCGGCGTGCTGACGGGCGGCAGGTCGACGAGGCCGGGTCGCAGTCTCCGGGCGTTCAGGCCTCGCCGTACACCGGGACCGCCGCGCCGCTGGTCGGTCCGGCAGCGTCCGAGCAGAGGAACATGACGACCTGCGCAATGTCGGCCGGGTCGACCCACTTCGAGAAGTCCGAATCGGGCATCATGTCGCGGTTCATCGGCGTGTCGATGACGCTCGGCATGATGGCGTTTGCCCGTACGGTCCCGAGGTTTTCCTCGGCGATGGTCTCGGTCAGTAGCCGCACGCCGGCTTTCGACGCCCGGTACGGACCGTCGCCCTCGCCGCCCTCCAGCGAGGAGCGGGCCGACACGGAGACGATGGCCCCTTCGGACTCCTGGAGGTGCGGGAGGGAGTGTTTCGAGGTGAGAAACATCGTCTTGAGGTTCACGTCGAAGAGGAAGTCGAAGGTGTCCACGTCCGTCTCGGCGATGGGGTCACCGCCGCGCCAGGTCCCGGCGATGTTGGCCAGGGCGTCGAGGCCGCCGTGGTCGTCGACGATGGCGTCGACGACGTCCCCGACTTCGGATTCGTCGGTCAGGTCCGCACCGTAGAAGTCGATAGCGTCGGGGTCGGCCAGGAAGTCGTCGCTGCCCGGCTCGACGAGGTCGACGCCACAGACGGTCGCTCCGGCCCCGTCGAAGGCGTCTGCCACCGCACTGCCCAGCGCCCCACCGACGCCGGTCACGAGCACCACGTCCTCGGAGTAGTCGAATTCGACGTCCATACAATGCGTGACTCTCGCCGCGTTCAAAAAGGTGACCGCGCCTCCTGCAGGCGCCTCGAACGCTTCAGAGCTGCATGGCCAGCATCACTTCGTCGACGTATCGGTCTCCGATCTTGTAGTGGTCCGAGCGGCGGGCCTCTTCCTCCCAGCCGTGCTCCTCGAGGAACCTGATAGCACCGTCGTTGGTCGCCGGGACGCTCTGGTACACCTTCTCGAAACCGTTGGCGCCGGCCCACGTCAGACCGCGCTGTAGCAGGTGGCTGCCCATTCCCTCGCCCCGGAAGTCCTCGAGAATCCCGACGGTCAGTTCGGCCGTGTGGCGCAGTTTGGCGAGTTCGGGAGCCTCGACGTGACACCAGCCGACTACCTCGTCGTCGACGGTGGCGACGAAGAACATCCGGGATTCGACCTCGTTGTGCCGGATGAGTGCGCCCTCGTGGTCGAGTTGTTCGGCCACCGTCTCGGCCTCGATGTAGGTCTGCTCGCCGGCAACCTGCCGGATGACGCCGACGATACCCGACAGATCCTCCTGTCTTGCCGGCCGGATCGAGAAGTCGACGTCGGCCGTCACGTACTGTTCTTCAGTCCCGGCGTCGAGTGCGACTCGCAGCAGGCCGTCTTCCTCGACCAGGTACCCGTCCCGTTTCAGGATGGCGACGAGCTGGCGGAACCGCACCGGCTCGACGCGGACGATGTCCGAGTCGTACAGGTCTGTCGGATCGACGGCGCCGTGTCGCTCGACGTACTCGTATATTCGTTCCCTGTCCTTCGTGGGAAATTGTAGTTTTTGCGTGGCTTTCATACGGCGCCATTTCGACCCGCACCGCCTTAGCAGTTTGGTGCGTGTTACCGCATGTCAGGGGAGGGGAGGGGGACAGGTAGA
>CAZGAX010000091.1:0-16037 GCA_964523745.1 uncultured Halobacteriales archaeon
TCGTTCACGGCGCTTCGCGCCGTTAGCTCGCGAGAGCGAAGCTCTCGCCCAGCTCCGCCGGTCCGACGACGCAAGCACCGGAGCGAACGCAGTGAGCGAGGAGCGCAGCGAGGCCCGGGACCGTAGCGCGTCGGGGCTTTCTGGGACTCGACAGTACCTGTCCGGTCGTTCCGACCACGAACATTCAAACCAGAAGACGCGACCAGCCAAACCCATGCCCTAACAACACATCGCGGCGGGTCCTGCGATAGTGTGGAACACCCCGTCGCGAATTGAGTCCGTTCCACCTGCTCGCCCTACTCGTCCTGCAGATCAGCTTCGACCAGCGCCTCGTTGAGATCGGCGCGGACCCGCTCACCGAGTTCGCGGTCCCGCGCCGTCGTTACGACGCGGTTCTCCTGGACGCTCGAGCCGTCCCGGACCAGCAGCCGGACGTTCCCGTTGTCGTCGGCTCGGGTTGCCTTGGCCCGCAGCCCGGTCCGGGAACTGGCACCCCCGGCGTCGATGGGCCCGGGAATTATCTTCTTCACGTGGGGATGCTCGGCAACCACGGCGAGGGCCTCCTGGCCGTCCCGGCCGCCGATGAGCGTCGAGTGCGTACCGCCGAGCTTCTCGGCGACGGAGGCTTCGACCACCTCTAGCGACGGCTCACCCTGGCGTTCCACGACGTACTCGACGGGGTTGTCGGCGTCGACGCGGTAGAACTCGTAGTGGAGCTGCTCGCGAATCGCCCTGAGCACAGTCCGGTCGCCGGTGGCGTACACCTCCTCGGGACGCTTCCGGTGGACCTCGTCAGCCACCAGGCCGGCGAAATTCCGCAGTTCCGCCGTCTCGAGTTCGTCGTCGCTGTCGGTTTCGGGCGTCGTCGTGACGACCCGCGACCCGACGACGTCCTCGTCGAACAGGGTCGTCACCCGGGCCCGGTCCCGGTCGAGTTCCAGCACGACGGCGTCGGCGTTGGCAGTGCGACAGACCAGGCAGTAGTCGCCCGGTCGGTCCAGCGGCGTCCCGCACTGCCGACACTCCATAGCCGGAGCTACGCGGCTGGGGCCCGATAAGCGCGCCGTTTCGGGTACCTAGAGGTCCGCCGGGTCACACTTCAGGTACTCCCGGAGGACCACCGTAGCGTAGGACCCCTTCGGCAGCGCAAATCGCAGGGTCGGCGGGTCGCGCTCGACGGCGAGATCGGTTCGCAGAAGGACCGCTCGGCGAGTTCCCTCCGAGCCGAACTCGCCGGGGAGGTCGAAGTCACCCGGAGCGAGGTCCAGGTCGTCGAGGACCGCCCGTTCGATGTCGCCAGGCTCGCCGTCACCGAGGTCGGTCTCGGTTCCGACCAGGGGTGCGGTGACGAACGCTCGCCCTCGCTGGCAGTGGCGTTTGACCGCCTCGACGCGCTTCTCGGTGACGCGCTGGGTCCGGCCGGCGTCCGGGAGCGCCAGCCCGTCAGGCGCGTCGCGGTCGGCGAAACAGACCACGTCGCCGACGACCGGCTCACCGAAGGGGAGCCCCCGCTCCAGGCGCTCGCTGACGACGCGGTTGAAGACGTACGACTGGGCGGCGTTGACGAACAGTTGCTGGAGGTTCGTCGGCGCCGTCTCCAGCGCCGCCCTGAAGTCTTCTGGACCCGCGGTACCCTCCGTCTCGACCAGCCGGTGGCACATAGCCCGTTCGTAGCCCAGGTGGTTCGGGAAGCGATCGAGGGCTCCCTGCCAGTCGCGTGTCTCCTCGACGTACGCTCTGGCTTCCCGGGTCTCGGCCGGCTCGCGGTCGCTGGGATTGCCGACGTAGGCGATGACGGCGCCCTCCCAGTCGCCCCGGGCGAGGGAGAGGCCGACCTCGTGGGTGACCGGTCGATGGCTGCCGAAACGCTGCTGGCCGAAGTAGTTCGGGACGCCGACGGTTGTTTCATCGTCGGCGGGCTCCCCGCTGCCGGCGCCGCCGAAGGCTGCCAGGCCACTCGTGACGGCTGTCAGGTTGCCGGGCTGGTCGGCGTCGCTGATGACTACCTCGAACTCGTTGCCGGCGAGATCGCCGAAAAGGATCGGTCGTCCGGTGCGTCCCAGCACATCGATATCGGTCCCGGAAATCTCGGGCACGTCGTCGGGATCGACGCCGTCGACGGTGAACAGTTGCGTGGTGACGGCCCGCTTGTCCTTCGTCCCGGCCCAGGAGACCCGCTCTCGGGAGATACCCAGCCGGTCGGAGAGGGTACTGGCGAAGTCGTTGGTGTCCCAGTTCGAGAGCGTCACCCGCAGCAGGACGTGTGGATAGGCGCCGGGGTCGGCGTCGAGGGGCTCGGGGTCGAACCGTTCCAGCTCCCGGACGCAGAAGTCGGCCGGATCGGCACGGAGATGGCCGCCGAGTCCGTCGGCGTCGCTGACGTACCAGTCGATGCCGACCGTCCGTTCGACGGAGTGTGCCTGACGCATTGCCGTGCCTCGTCGTCGGGCAGTTGCCGGCGACACCCCATATGCCTGCCGGGGTCGAATCGAACGCCGTCCGTCGCCACTCCGTCGGTCCGGATTCAGCCGATCAGGCGCTGCCAGATCGACCGTTCTCGGCGCTTCTCAGCCAGCACGACCGAACAGTCAACGTCGTCGACGACGTCGAGCACGAGCGACCCGCTGACCAGGCGCGACAGCAGGCCGCGCTCGGTTGCCCCGACAACGAGCAGCGATGCGTCCCGGGCCGCACGTTCGATGGCTGCCTCGACGTCGCCGGTTTCGACGCGACGGTCGGCGAAGTCGAGTCCCTGCTCGGCGGCCCAACTGCTCAGGAATTCCTCAGCTTCGTCCTGCTCGCCCTCGTCAGCGACGTTGAGCAGGGTGACCGCCGACCCGTACTGGTCGTGGAGGAGACGGGCGATCATTCCACTGAGTTCCGAATCCGGCCCACCCGCTGTGGGGACGAGGATCCGGCTGGGGTCGAAGTCCCTATCTTTCAACACCAGGAAGTCACAGGGGACGGTACCGGTGACCTCGTCCATCGCACTTTCAACTCGCCCGGGCGACCCGTGGGAGTCCGGCCCCCAGCCCATCACCACAAGGTCCGCGTCGTGGGTCCGGGCGGCGTCGAACACCTCTTCGAAACTCCGGTGGGAGATGATGGTGTTTGTTTCGACGGGAACGTCGAACGCCTCGGCGTGGTTACGGGCGGATTCGAGGAGTTGCTGGGAGGTGTCGTCGAGTTCGTCGACGTACTCTGCGGCGCCGGCCAGGGCCGTCTGGTCGGGTACCGTGACGATGTGGGTTGCGACGACCGTCCCGCCGCGCTGGGCGGCGATGGCGCTGGCCAGTTCGACGAGGTCGCGTTCGTGTTCGGGATTGGCAAGCGGCACCATCACCCGATACTGGCCGCCGTCGGGCTGGACGGTGCTGGCCGCCGAGACGGCGCTGTCCGGCATCACGTCGGCTCGCGAGAGGACATACTCGCCGAGGATACCCTGCTTGGTCGCCAGGTCCCGGGCGTAGACGAAGTACCACACTGCCCCGCCGACGATGAACGCGGCGGCTATCCCCTGAACGTAGAGCGGGCTGAACCATATCAGTCCGAAGGATGTCGCAGCCCCGAGTAGCGGGACAGCCGGGTAGAACGGCACCTCGAACGACGGGTCGTAGTCCGGCGGATTCGCTTCGCGCATGACGACGACAGCGACGTTCAGTAGGCCGTAGACGACGAGGTGGAGGATACTCCCGGCACTGGCCAGGACCTCGACGTTGCCGACGAAGATCAGTGCGAGGATGAGCCCGCCGGTGACGAGGATCGACCGGTAGGGCGTGGCAAAGCGGTCGTGTATCTCGTTGAGCCAGGGCGTGACGAGCCTGTCGCGGCCCATTGCAAAGTTGATGCGGGAGGAGGCGAGGATCGAGGCGTTGGCACTCGAGGCCGTCGCCAGGAGACCGGCGAACGTGACGAGGCCGACCCCGACGCCGCCCAGCCCTACCACGCCGAATGCGATGCCGGCGACTTCGACGACCGGCGCGCCCTCACCTACTTCGGCGGCCAGACGAGCGAGTTCCTGCCAGTCGACGACGCCCATCATCATCACCATCATGATCGCGTAGATGGTGGTTACGATGACGACCGAGCCGATGACCGCGAGCGGCAGATTTCTCCCGGGGTTCTTGATCTCCTCGCCGACGGTCGTGATCTGGACGAAGCCGAGGTAGGAGACGAAGATCAACGCGGTGCCCGGGAGCAGTGGTCCCCAGCCCATCGGCGCAGCGGGGAGCAGCGTCGAGAGGTCGACTACGAGAAAGCCGAGGATCGAGAAGACGGTGAGGATGGCGACGAGCGTCACGACGATGAAGTTCTGGAGGCGGCCGGTCTCCTTCGCGCCGACGTAGTTCACGAGGACGAACAGGGCGCCGGCGACCAGGGCGGCGACCTGCGTCTGGGTCAGCGTCAAGACGCCCAGAGGAATCTGGGGGACCGGGAGGAACGTCTTGATATACCCCCCGAAGCCGAGCATGTAGAACGCCGAGGCAAAGGCCAGCCCCATCCAGTTCCCGAGGCCGGCCACCGAGCCGAACAGCGGCCCGAGTGCGTGGTTGATATAGTAGTAGGCGCCGCCGGCTCTGGGCATCGCGGTGCCGAGTTCGCTGGCCGAGAGTGCGGTAAATATGGAGATGACGCCCCCGACGACGAACGAGAGGGCGACGATGGGGCCTGCCCGGCTTGCGGCTATCCCGGGCAGGACGAAGATACCGGCGCCGATCATCGTTCCGACGCCGATGGTTAGCGCGGCCAGCGGCCCGAGGTCCTTGGCGAGTTCCTCATCTGGCACGGATCAGTCCTCCAGATCGGGTAGGACGACGACCGGCCGGTCGGTTTCCGTCACGAGCGATAGTGCGACGTCTCCCGTGAGCAGACGGATCCACCGGCTGCCTCCGCGAGGCGTGACGACGATGGCGGAGGCGTCGAGGTCGTCGGCGGCCTCGAAGATGGTTTCGGCCACGTCGGTGCCGTACCGGACCTCCGTCTCGACCGTCATGCCCTCGAGACAGTCCCGGAGGGCGTCGAACGCCGACTCGGCCACTTCCTCGCGCTGTTCGACGCTGGCTTTGTCGGGGGCGCCCCCCGCCTTCTCGATGACGTGGACGGCGTGGACGGACCCAGAGAGGTAGGGCTGGGCCGCTCGGCACGTTGCCTCGGCGTCTTCCACGGAGGCCACCGGGAGGAGCGGCCGGACGAGCAGGTCAGTCATGGCTGGAAGGGGGCGAGGAAAGCGGTCGACGAGCCGGTCGAACCGTCTTGCGGACGAGGACGGTATCCATGTCGGGTCGCTCTCGGCCAGTCGCCTTAAGACTCCTGCCGTTGCTCGCCACGAGAAGACGGAGCATGACCCGGGAGTCGAGAACGAGAAACCGGCGTTAGTCCAGCGCCTCGGCCATCGTGTCGAACGTCTCGATGTCGACGCCGTCGCCGGTCACCGTCGCCAGCACGAACCCGTTGCCGGAGCCGGTGTCGCGCTCGGAAGCCGCAGCGACGGCGCGTGCAGCCAGGTCCCCGGCGTCGTCGATCGACATCCCTTCGTCGTACTCTCCCTCGATGGCACCCGTCGCCACGGTCATGCCGCTGCCGGTCACGGTGTAATCGTCCTCCATGACGCCGCCGGCGGGGTCGATGCTGAAGACGTGGCTGCCCTCGTCGTCGACGCCGCCAAGGATGGGGTTGATGGCGAAGAACGGGCCACCACGGGCGAAGTTGCCGGCCAGCGTCGCCAGGGCGTTGATCGACATCGGCTCGCCCCGGCGGGTTTCGTAGAGGTTCGACTCGGCCCTGAGGGTGCGGACGAACGACTGGGCGCCGCCCACGGAACCCACGAGCGTCAGGGCAGCCGTCGGGTGGACCTGTTCGACCTTGACGACGTTCTTGTTCGAGACGAACCGGCCGCCGAGCGCTGCCCGGCGGTCGGTCCCGATGACGACGCCGTCGTCGGTCGAGATGCCGACGGTGGTCGTGCCGGTCTTGACGACGGTGTCCTCGTCGGCGTGTGGGCCGTCGCCGGCCTGCTGGCTGCCGTCACTGCCTGCCAGGTCTTCGAACCCGCCGACTTCCGGGGCGTAGGGGTCGCCCGTCGGGAGGAAGTCGTTACTCATCGGTCTCACCTCCGTCGAGGCCGAACTCGGCAAGGTGGTCTGTGACTTCGTCTTGCGTGAGGGTGCGGAACTGCTCGGACTCGACGTCGACCGTGGCCACGTCGAGGCCGACCGCTTCGAGGTCGCCGTCGGTCGTCTCCGCGATGGCGCCCAGCGCCAGTCCGATGCCGCTGTCGAGGTCCATCCCTTCCTCGTACTCGGCTTCGAGGTAAGCCTGGCTGTCGTCGCGACCGCCGCCGATGGCGGTGGCCTGCCACTCGTAGGGCGTGCCCGACGGGTCGGTCTCGAACAGCCGGGGCTCGCCGTCCTCGATGCCGGCCACGAGCAGCGCGACGCCGAACGGACGGGCGCCGCCGGTCTGGGTGTACTGCTGGATGTGGTCGGTGACCTCCTTCGTCAGCGCCTCGACGCCGATGGGCTCGTCGTAGCGCAGTCCCTCGACCTGGGCCTGGCGGCGCGCCAGGTCGACCAGCTGGCGGGCGTCGGCCACGTGGCCGGCGCTTGCGATGCCGACGTGGTCGTCGACTTCGTGAATCTTTTCGATGCTGTCGCGCTCGATGAGCGGCGAGCGCGCCTGCCGGACCGCCGCGAGGACCACGCCATCCCCCGTCCGGACGCCGACGGTGCCCGAGCCGCGCCGCACCGCCTCCCGGGCGTATTCGACCTGGTAGAGCCGGCCGTCCGGCGAGAAGATGGTGATCCCACGGTCGTATGCTTGCTGTTGGTTTCCTTGCATTGTGACAGAGTGTGTCTCGGTTGGTGTTCACTCCGGGTAAGCGATAGTTCTATATAGGCCTTTTCGTTGCGGTTCAGGCTGCCTCAGTACAGCGAGAGGTCGCCCGTTACCGAATCGACGACTTCGTCTTCGCCGGGGCCGACGGCCAGCGCGGTGACGGTGCCGGATTCGAGCTGGGTTCGGCCGGCGTCGCGGACGATGGCGTTGGGGAGGCGCTTGGTGTTTGCCTTCTCGGCGAGTTCGAACAGGCTCGACTCGTCGTTCACTCGGAGGACGACCTTGGTCTGACCTTCGCCTTGCCAGGCCTTCCGGGCTTTGGAGCTTGCGTCCTGAAAGGCCGACAGGGAGGCGTGGGCCACCTGGGCCGCCATCTTGCCCTGGCCCATGCCGAGGTCCTTCCGCACGACGATGGCCTGCTTCATGGGGTTGCTTCTTGCGGCCCGGTATTTAGGGTTGGCTTCTCGGGACGTGGTGTGCGACGTCGTTTGAGAGTTTCTGGGGCCGCCACCGCGAACGGCCAGAAAGGGGCCGCCGGCTCGATGGTCCGGGACTTGCTGCGCTCCTCGTCGGTCGCTTCGCTCCCTCCTGCGGTGCTTGCGGCGTCCGGGAGCAGTCGAGCCGGCGGCCCCTTTCAATCCCACCCCACACGTAGATTCCCCGGCAAGCCGATGCGGGTGGGACTGAAAGGGGCGACGCTCTCGACGAAGGCGCGGCGGTCAAGCACCGCAGCCCGGAGGGCGAGGAGCGCAGCCGGCGCACCGAGTCGAGAGCGTCGGGGCTTTCTGGCCGTTCGCGGTGGCGGTGACTGAGCCGGATACCCGATACGACACCCGACATCGGCCACAATCGTATAGACCGAGAGCTTTACACCGAGGGCCAGCGACGCCTTTCCCATGATACTCTCGGACGGGGACATCCGTCGCCGCCTGGAGAAGGGCGACCTGGTGGTCGAGCCCATCGACGACCCGGCCCTCCAGATCCAGCCCGCGAGCCTCGACATGCGACTGGGGCGGGAGTTCCTCGAGTTCCAGCAGACGAACGTCCCGTGTATCCGCCCCGCCCGGGGGACCGACGCCGCCGACTACACCGCCAAGACCGTCGTCGGCACGCCCGAGGACCAGCGGACCCTCCCCGACTTCGAGGACGAGGTCGAGGGCTCCATCAAGGAGCGCGAGGAGTTCATCCTCCACCCCGGCGACTTCGTCCTCGGCACCACCAAGGAACGCGTCGAGATCCCCGACGACCTCATCGCTCACGTCGAGGGCCGGTCGTCGCTGGGCCGACTGGCCATCGTCGTCCACGCGACCGCCGGCATCGTCGACCCGGGCTACGAGGGCCAGATCACCCTCGAACTCTCGAACCTGGGAAGCGCCCCGGTGGCCCTCGAACCCAACATGCGCATCTCCCAGCTCACCTTCACCGAACTCAAGAATCGGGCCGAGCGGCCCTACGGCGAGGAGCGGGGCTCGAAGTACCAGGGCCAGTCCGGTCCGCAGGCCTCCCGTATCGAAGGCGACAGGGAGTTCGGGGGCGAACAGTGAACGTGGACCAGGACGCCGGCCGCCGGGGCCGGCCCAGGAGCACCGACCAATGAGATTCGTCGAAGAAATCGTGGACGAGGAGTTTCTGCCCACCTTCCGGTCGATGCTGGCCGAGGAGCTGAGCGACCGGGGGCTGACCCAGCACGAGGTGGCCGACCTGCTGGGCATCAGCCAGAGCGCCGTCTCGAAGTACGTCCACGGTGAGGTCGACCGGAACGACCGCCTGCTGGCCGACGAGCGCCTCCAGGCCCACGTAGACAGCCTGGCCGACGGCCTCGTCGAGGGCGACGTCACGCCGGTCCAGGCGCTCGTCGAGACCGAGGTTCTCATCCGAGACTTCGAGCGGGGTGGCCCCATTGCCGACCTGCACGCCGAGGACGTCCCCGAACTCGAGGACTACGACGGCGACTTCGCCGTCCACGACCCCGACAGTCGCCTCCGGGAGAGCGAGCGGGTCCGGTCGTCGGTCCGCCGCGGCCTGCGGGTTCTCGAAAACACGAGCGGCTTCGCCGGCCTGATCCCCGCCGTGGGGTCGAACCTCGTCGAGTGCCTCCAGGGGGCCGAAACCATCGAGGACGTCGCGGCCGTCCCGGGCCGAATCCTCGACGTGAAGGGACGGACCACCATCCCCGCCGAGCCCGAATTCGGCGTCAGCCAGCACGTCGCCAGCGTCCTGCTGGCGGCCCGGGCCCACGGCAGCGACGCCCGGGCGGTGGTCAACGTCCGATACGACCCGGACATCGTCGACGCGCTCTCAGAGGCCGGCCACGAAACCGTCGAATTCGACGCCGAGGCGGACCTCGAGGCGGCTATCGGCGAGGCGCTGGCGGCCAGTCCGGACGCCGACGTGCTGTACCAGACCGGCGCGCTGGGCGTCGAGCCCAACCTCTACGTCCTCGGACCGGACGCCCCGACCGTCGCCGAGGCGGTCCGCGACCTGGCATGAGTCGCCTCGCCGGCACCCTCTCGTACTACGGCCGGTGGGCTGGCCTCTACGACCTGGTGGCCTCGGCGCCGGTCGTCGACGGCGTTCGAAAGCGGGCCGTCGCCGAGTGCCGCCTCGATCCCGGCGACACCGTCGTCGAGATGGGCTGTGGCACCGGCGCGAACCTCTCCTACCTCCGGGAGGCCGTCGGTCCCGAGGGAACCGTCTTCGGCGTCGACCTGGTCCCCGAGATGCTCCAGCGAGCCAGGCGTCGCATCGAAGAGGCGGGCTGGGGGAACGTCCACGTGGCCCGGGCCGACGCCACTCGGCCGCCGCTGGCTGCGTCATCGCCCGCTGATGGTCTCTGTCCCGACGCCGTCCTCGCCACGTTCGTCGTCGGGATGCTACCGGACCCCGGCGCGGCCGTTCGAGGCTGGCTCGACTTGCTCGGTCCCGGGGGCCGTCTCGTCCTCCTCAACGCCAGCCGGAATCCCAGCCCGCTGGCGGCCCCGGCGAATCTCCTCTTCCGGGGGTTCGTCCGGCTGAACGCCGCCGGCGACCGGACGACGCCTTACTCGCCGGCCCGGCGGCTCGAAGCGAAAGTCGACGCCGCACGGGACACACTCCGGAGCGAAACGTCGGACGCCATCGAGGAACGACTCGGGCTGGGGTATCTGCGCCTCAACGCCGGGACACAGTCTCCCGAATCACAATTTATTTTGTGACATCTTGTGGACCGTCCGACATGTCTGGAACACGAGTCAGGCTCGCCGCACTCGCCGTCGTGGTGCTGCTGGCCGGCTGTTCCATCTTGGGTGGCGGGTCGCCGGGGACTCCGTCCGGCGCCGACACTCCCGGTACGCCCGCTGCAACCGTCACTACCTCGGATGGGGGGAACGCTACCAACGACACGAAGACGACCGGAGCTGAATTCCTGCGATTCGCCGATTCCTCGCTCGCCGTCGACGCCAATCGAACGCTGGAGCGCGTCGAAGGGCTCGTCGGCGAAGACGTCGAAAGGCCGACCATCTGGGTCGACCGGTCGGAAGATGCGGGCAGCAACAAACTGAAATCGTGGTTTCCCGGCGCTCCCGATGCATTTCCCAGCCAACTAGCACTGACAAACGTGTCGAGTGGCGGTTCCGCGGCGTCAGGTGTCGCCCCAACGCAGTCCCGGGTCGTGCTGTTCCCGGACGGCAACAGAAGTGTTTCCTACTGGGAGCGGACCCTCGCTCACGAATTCGTCCACATTGTCCAGCTTCAAACCGACGTGGTTCCCTGGGGCTACCGAGACAGTGGATACGACTCGACTGACCAGTGGAATACGGTTAGGTCGACGTTCGAAGGCTCGGCGGTCTGGGTGACCGACCACTACATCCAGCGGTACATGCCGGCGAACGCCACGACCCAGTCGGAGGGATTCGCCAGGGTCTACGCCGAGGCCCGTGTCGGTGACCGGTACCTCGTTGCGCCGTACCATCTCGGTGCAATGGGGGTCGAGCGCCGGCTCGGCGACCCGTCGAACCTCCGGGAGTTGTTCTCCCCGCCGCCGAATACGACCGAACAGTTGATCCACGGGCTGACGCCGGCGGAAGAACCGATTCGGCCGGTGTCAGTCACCATCGCCGACAACGTGAGCTGGACGTACTGGGAGCCTGACGCCGAACCCGTCATGGGCGAACTGTTCATTCGGGTGGCAGTGAGCAAGGAACTGTCGCTGAACCGCTCGGCCGAGGCCGCCGACGGCTGGGGATACGACCGACTGCTGTCGTTCGAACGCGGCGACCAGTACGGCTTCGCCTGGGTCACCCGCTGGGACGACCCGGCCAACGCCTCGGAGTTCGACGGGGCCTTCGACACCTACGCCGACCGGCGGTCGACGCCAGCGAACCTCACCTTCCGGACCCAGCGCGTCTCCGATGAGGTGGTCGTCGTCTACAGCGGCCCGCCGGCGTTCGTCGATGCAGTGTCGGCGTCGTGGTCCGACGGGACGGTCCGGCTCCGGGTCGCCGACTGAGGTGCCGGCGGGAACCGCGATTGGGCTGACAGCGGCGCCTCGCACTCCGAGTTGCCGGGTTCCGGAGTTTGAAACCTACCTGGGGCGACCACGCAGTCGATGCCTCCACCAGACGACACCTCCGGCGGCGACCAGCGGACGGTCGGCATTCTCGGTGGCATGGCCGCCCCCTCCACCGAGACGTACTACAGCCGGCTCAACGCCGGCGTCAACGACGCACTCGGCGGCCACCACGCCGCCCACGTCGTCGTCAACAGCGTGGACTTCGCCGAGATCGAGCGGCGTATCCACGCCGAGCAGTGGGACGAGGCCGGCGAGTTCCTCGCCGGCGAGGCCCGGGCACTCGAGGCGGCGGGCGCCGACTTCGTCGTCATGGCCACCAACACCATGCACCGCGTCGCGCCGGCAATTACCGACGCTCTCTCCGTCCCATTCGTCCACATACTCGACGTCACCGCCGAGGCCATCCGCGACGCCGGCGTCGAATCCGTGGGGTTGCTCGGGACGGCGGCGACGATGGAGGCCGACTTCGCTCGCGACCGACTCGCCGCCCACGGCCTCTCGGCCCTTGTCCCCGACGCCGACGACCGGGCCGAACTCGACCGCATCATCTTCGAGGAACTCACGAAGTCCGTCGTCCGCGAGGACGCTCGGGAGACGTTCCGCGAGGTGATCACCGACCTCGTCGATAGGGGGGCCGGCGGAATCGTCTTGGGCTGTACGGAACTCGAACTGGTCGTCGACGGGGCCGACGCACCAGGGGCGACGCTGTTCGACACGACCGCACTCCACGTCGAGAGAGCCGTCGAACTGGCGGTGAATCCCGACCGACCTATCGAGAGATAGAGGTCCTGGCTCGCCTGGATACCCCCTCGTCTCGTCCGTTCTATCTGTACAGTTCGGCGTGGTCGGGACAGAACTCTGGCTCTCGCAACTGCGCCTCCACCACGCCCGGCTGGCGGTGGGGATTGTGTAGCCGACACTCCTCCTCGTCACAGAAGTCGTGGCCGGTCGCAAGGTAGTGGTAGGCCTGGAGGACGTAGCCTTTCAGGGCCTCCGTCGTCCGGGGGTCGTCCTCGACGAGGAACTCGCCCTCGACTTCCTGTTCGAGCACCTCGCGGGGCGGTGCGTCGCCCGACAGCATCGCGTGTTTCTGCTGTTCCTTGTAGTACTGCTCGGGCTTGGCGGGGGCCTCGTACAGGCCGGGAACGGACACCAGGGCCGGCTGGCCGAGGACGTTCACCCGCTTGTGCCACCGGCCGTCGTGGTCGCCCCAGGTTCCGACAACTCTGTCGAGCAAGGGGACGTGGAGGTGGTCGAGACCTTGCTCGTCGTCGGGCAACCGCGCCCCCAGCGCGGTCTGGACGTGCGTGCCGTCGTAGATTACGCCGCCGGCCCGTTCGGGATGCTCCAGGGCCCGCTCCTCGTAGCGGACGATGCCGAGCATCGTGTTGCCCGTCTCCCGTTCGTACGGCGAGAGGACCCGCGCCTCGGCGAAGGCCTCGGGCAGGTCGTCGTCTGCGTACAGGTCGAGAAACCGGTCGCGGACGGCGACCTCGGCGTCGACCCGGTCGTCGAGCCAGTCGGCGATGGCGTCGGCGTCGGCGACGGTCGTCGGGGCGCGGTACAGCGTGACCCGGTCGACCGAGTGGGTCCCCGGCTGGTCCATGGCGGTCCCTAGTTCCAGCCCGTGAATGGAGCTTACGGTTCGAGGAACGGCCGTCCCGGGGACCAACCCCGTGCCGTCCGGCGATCGTGATTGGTGCCTGACGCCAATCGTTTAGGCTATCCGGTTATCCCCGCAGACCTCGGTACTCCGATTGCGATGACCGTTCCACACCACGACGGCGGCGAGCGGTCCAGCGTGACCGGACCGACAGCCAGTGCACTGGCCGACCCGTGGCGTCGGGTCGTCCTGGCGACGCTGCTGGAAGCCGCCGGTCCGCTCGACCTCGACCGCCTGACACGGGAGATACAGACCCGGTTCGAGGTGGCCGACGAGGACCGACTTCCACACGAGTCGGTGAGCGCTGCCCTCCACCACACCCACCTGCCGGCGCTGGAGGCGGCCGGTCTCGTCGACCGTCCGGCGCCCGACAGGGTGGAACTCGCCGACCACCCGGTGCTGGCTGGCGATACGGTCACACCCGAAACACTCCAGGACCACGACCGGCCGTGGGACGCACTCGCCGACGTGGCGACCCACCCGCGTCGGCTTCACGTCGTCGCGTGTCTCGCCGACCGCTCTAGCTGGCGCCTGGAGGGCCTCGCGGCGGCCGTCCGGAGTCGCATGCCGACGACTCACCTCGACGACGTGCCGGGGAACGACATCGCGGCCCTACTCCACCACGTCGATTTGCCTCGGCTGGCCGACGTAGGCGTCCTCTCCTACGACGTCGAGGCGAGGCGCGTCGAGCGCCAGACCCTGCCCGACCTGGCGCTGTTGCCGGCGTGGGTCGGGAGCCTGGCGCCCGCCACCGACGGAGGGACGGCAGAGTAAGGGCTCTCCTGCCTGCCCGCAGGACGGGACCAGACGCTGTGACGAGGCCGTTATTCCTCGCCGGCGTCGTCCTCGGAGTCGTACGCGTCCAGGCAGTCCACGATCCGGTAGGTCGTCTCCTCGTCGCTGCAGGGATACACCCCAGAGAGGTCGGTCCCGTCGTACACGGCGAGACACAGTATCGGGAGCGTCAAAACCGTCCGTTCGTCACCCACTAGCGGCGAGACGGTCTTTACCTCGAACGGCGGTCGGACGGACAGTCCCTGTTTCTCGGCCCAGGCGTCGAACCGTTCGAACGCCTCGATGGCGCGATCGTCGGGGGCGTCCCCCTCGACGCTCACCGCTGTCGACCACGTCTCGACCTCGAAATCGGAGATCGCCCCGGCACTCCTGAGCGACCCGAGGCGATGTATCACCTCCGTGGGCCGCCCGCAGACCGGCCGCCGCGTCCACAGCACCAGGCGGTCCCCCGACGGCCGGGCCGCATCGTCCGCCTCGCTGTCGACTCCCCCGGCTTCTGCCCGATTCCCCGGATCGAGAATCTTAGATCGACGTTCGGTCGTGTTAGCGCTCATAGATTGGCAGATCGGGCACTAGTTCCTCATCTTAGTTGAAGTATCTTTTGCTCAGGTAGATATTTGCGGATGTTTGGGAAACCCAGGATTCCCGTTCTTCGATGGAGGGATGTCCCGCCGCCAGCGGACGCTGAATGGACAAATATTTACATTAACGTACAAAATTAGTCATTACAATGGGCCCGCATTCGGACCGGTTCGAGGTTGTGACGGACTTTGCCTTCGTCGGACGGACCTACGAGGAGTACGAGCGGTTTTTCGACCTCGGGGACTGGGCGCCGGACGGCACGCGGGTCCTGGACTGTGGCGCCGGCGCGAGTTCCTTCGTCGCCGAGGCAGCAGATCGGGGCGCCGACGTGATGGCCCTCGACCGACTGTACGGCCCGCCGGGCCACCGACTGGCGAGGCGGGCCCGGGCCGACCTGGCGAACGTCGCGGCCGAACTCCGGTCCAAGACCGACCTCTTCGCGTGGGACTTCTACGGCGACGTCGACGCACGCCTGGGCTTCCTGGAGCGTGGCTCCCGTCGATTTCTCCGCGACTACGAGTGCCACCCGGGCCGGTACGTGGCCGGGGCGCTCCCGTCGCTGCCGTTCCCCGACGACGCCTTCGACCTCGTACTCTGCTCGCACCTGCTCTTTCTCTACGCAGACCGGCTCGACCGGTCGTTCCACGTGGCTGCCGTCCGAGAACTTGCTCGTGTCGGTGGCGAGGTCCGGTGCTTTCCGCTGGCGGCCATGGACACCGACCGCTCGCCGCACGTCGAACCTGTCCGGGCGGCACTCGAAGCCGATGGCCGCAGTACGGAGGTGCGGTCAGTCCCGTTCGAGTTCCAGCCCGGTGCGACGCAGATGCTGGTCGTCAGGTGACGGTCCGAAAAATAGCGACTGAGCGGGTCCTCGCTAGTCGTCTGCCGGCGAGGCGCGAGTCGTCATTTCGACGTCGTCGGCGTCGACGCCGAGTTCGTCGATGGCTGCCTGGGCGGCCTTCTTGCCGGACAGGAGCATGGCGCCGAACGTCGGGCCCATGCGGGGCAGGCCGTAGGTCGTCGCGGTGGCCATGCCGGTGACGATGAGACCCTCGTGGGCCAGGCCGGTGTGTTCGACGACGGCGTCTTCGGACTTGCCGACCCACATCGAGTCGTGGCCGGGCGAGTCGTGGCCCGGGGCGCCGTACTGGCCGTCCTCGGTCTGGTCCATGCCGGCGTTACTCTTGGCGTCGTCGATGCCCGGCGCGTTCAGGACGCCTCGCTGGTCGAGTTTCTTGACCGCCATGGCGTCGTGGCCGGTGGCGTCGATGACCAGGTCGGCTTCGACGGCGATGGGGTCGACGCAGGTGATCTCCCGGGGTAGTGCGTGGACCGGCGTCCAGTTCATGACGATGCCGCCGACGCGGTGGTCCTCGCGGATGACGATGTCGGTGAACTCGGTCATGTTCTGCATCTTCGCACCGGCGTCACAGGCGGCCTTGATGAGGCCCGAACAGGCCTCGGGGCCGTTGGCGACGAACAGGCCTTCGCTGTCCTGGGACTGCTTGTAGTCCACGTCGAGTTCGTCGAGGACGTGCTGGGCGGGGCTGCGGACGGTGACCTTGTTCATCAGGAAGCCGCCGAGCCAGAACCCGCCGCCGAGGTAGTTGTTCT
>CAZGAX010000092.1:0-15972 GCA_964523745.1 uncultured Halobacteriales archaeon
GAGCCGTCCACGTGAGGGGGTTGGGGGACGAGGGGTGTATCGTCAGTTGGATCAACGACGGCTCGTGGCCGTCCCCAAGACGAGGATAAATTAACAGTCGTAAATCAATATTCGTAAATCCTTACCAACTGGTGGGCCGTTCTCTCCGAAGGGGTCCCGGTCAGTGGATACCCATCGCTTCGATCTGTTCCTGGTACCGGTTGCGGATGGTAACCTCCGTTACCTGTGCGACGGCGGCGACCTCCCGCTGGGTCTGTTTTTCGTTACACAGGAGCGACGCGGCGTAGATGGCAGCAGCGGCGTAGCCCGTCGGCGACTTGCCCGAGAGCAGGCCCTTCTCGGCGGTCACGTCGATGATCTCGTCGGCCTTGGCCTTGACCTCCTCGCTGACGCCGAGTTCGGAGACGAAGCGGGGCACGTACTGCTTGGGGTCGACCGGCTCCATCGCCAGGCCGAGTTCCTGGGAGATGTACCGGTAGGTTCGGCCGATCTCCTTGCGTTCGACCCGCGAGACGTCGGCGACCTCCTCCAGACTCCGGGGAATGCCCTCCTGGCGGCAGGCAGCGTACAGACAGCCCGTCGCGACGCCCTCGATAGACCGGCCGCGGATCAGGTCTTCGTTGAGCGCCCGGCGGTAGATGACCGACGCGACCTCGCGGACAGAGCGGGGGACGCCGAGCGCCGACGCCATCCGGTCGGTCTCCGAGAGGGCGAACTGGAGGTTGCGCTCGCCGGCGTCCTTGGTACGGATGCGCTCTTGCCACTTGCGGAGCCGACTCATCTGTCTGCGCTTCTTCGAGGAGAGCGACCGACCGTAGGCGTCCTTGTTCTGCCAGTCGATGGTGGTCGTCATCCCCTTGTCGTGCATCGTCTCCGTCGTCGGCGCGCCGACGCGGGACTTGCTCTGGCGCTCGCTGTGGTTGAACGCGCGCCACTCGGGTCCGCGGTCGATGTTCGTCTCTTCGATGACCAGGCCGCAGTCCTCGCAGACGACTTCGCCGCCGTCGCCGCTGGTCACCAGGCTCCCGGAGGCACACTCCGGGCAGCCCTCGACGGACTCGTCTACCTCTCGTTCGTTCTCCGTCGCAGCCTCCTCGGTTTCCCGTTCGCGTTGCCGGCGGTGGCCCATTGTATTCCCTACTCTGTTAGGAACGGGTAAATCCCCCTGTTGACGACGGACCGGGAAATGCGGCGATTTTTTCCGCCAGAGCGGCCGATAGCGGGCCTGAAACGCCCGATATCGATTGTTTCCCCACGGATTTCACCGACACCGCCTCGCTCTACGGCGGAAGTGCCGGCGGTCCGACGCGACGGACTGTCCCCGTCGTCCCCGTGACGTCTCCAGTGCACCCGTTACGCACACCGACGTGGTGCCAGATATATCATATACATAGTGTTTTATTTATTCTAGCAAAATCTTTATATCTACTTTCCGTCGACAGGTGGGACAATGAGGAACGCAGGAAAGTCGAAAGTGACCATATTTTACGCCTATTTTCCGAATTTGATCAAAATTTTGTGCATTATCCGCGTATTAGGGCCCAACTATTTGAAATTTACGTCAGCCACATCAATATCGAGCGGGCGTGTTTCCCCGGTATCCGGTATTAGTATACTTTCACTTTTATATATCTACGTCTGATATATAAGCGTAAAATGGCCGAACGCGTCTCGCAGTCGCGTCGAAGCTCCCGCTGACCGGCCTCGTGGCGGCGGCGCGGGCGCCGGTCGTGGCAACGGAACGAGTCACGGCCGGCGACACCAACGGCAGTTCCCGGCGACGTTCCCGGTCCGAGTCGACGCCGAGGGAGTTGGAGCCGACTGACGGAGTACGTCGGACCCGGACCCCGAGCTATTACTCGCTGGGGCGTGTTCGTCGGCTTATGACAGAGGACGACCACCACGCCCACGACGCGTCGACCGTCGACTTCGGCGTCGTGACTGTCTCGTCGACGCGAACGCTGGAGACCGACGAGGGCGGTGACGCAGTCGTCGCGGCCCTCGAGGACGGAGGACACACAGTGAGCGCCCGAAACGTCGTGACGGACGACGCGGCGGCCATCCGCGAGGTCGTGGCCGACCTGGTGGCCCGAGAGGACGTCTCGGCCGTCGTGACGACCGGCGGGACGGGATTGACGCCCGACGACGTGACGGTCGACGCGCTGGCCGGGCTGTTCGACCGCGACATTCCCGGCTTCGGCGAGCAGTTTCGAGCGAAGTCGGTCGAGGACGTCGGTCCCCACGGAATGCTGACTCGCGCCACAGCCGGCGTCGCCAGCGGCGTACCCGTCTTCTGTCTCCCGGGAAGCACCCAGGCCGCGACGTTCGGCGTGTCAGAGCTGATCGATCCGGTCGTCGGCCACGTCGTCGGCCTGGCCGGGGGTGGTGGCGAATGAGCGACCGGGACGACGACGCCAACGAGGACGCGGCCGACGCCCTGACGCACACCGACGAGGACGGGGAGGCACAGATGGTCGACGTCGGAGCCAAGCCGGACTCCAGGCGCCGGGCCGTGGCACGGGGCACCATCGACCTCCGGCCGTCGACCGTGGCCGCAGTCCGGGCCAACGACGTAGAGAAGGGCGACGTGCTGGCGACGGCCAGAGTCGGCGCGATACAGGCGGTGAAACACACCTGGGAGTCGATCCCGATGTGCCACCAGATTCCGGTGTCGAACGTCGACACCGAGTTCGAGGTCGGGGAGTCGGCCATCGAACTCACCGTCACCGTCGAGACCGTCGGGAAGACGGGCTGTGAGATGGAAGCCCTGGAGGGAGTCACGACCGGCCTCAACGTCGTCTGGGACATGGTGAAGGCGGCGGAAAAAGACGAATCCGGCCAGTACGACGAGACGGCTATCCGGGACGTACAGGTCGTAGAGAAGGTCAAAGACCCCGTCGAGACGTGAGAGCGGACCGACCCGGGGAGATTCGACAGCCACTCGGAGAGTGTACCGCCCACCCGGGTTCCCCCGGCTGCGTCAATGTTGCACACGGTGGCAACACCTATAGGTGTGGCAACAGTGGTATCCAGTAGCATGCCGATCGAACCCGAGGACGTCATCAGCCTGGGTGACGAGCTGATGGAGCGCTATCCCGGGACCTTCACCGCCGACT
This sequence comes from uncultured Halobacteriales archaeon, assembly GCA_964523745.1. Taxonomy (GTDB): domain Archaea; phylum Halobacteriota; class Halobacteria; order Halobacteriales; family Haloarculaceae; genus CAZGAX01. The sequence goes on from CAZGAX010000092.1 coordinate 3,117, forward strand.
TCAACGAGAACAAACAGCGGGTCGAACAGCTCACGGAACTCCAGTCCAGACACGTCCGCAACCGCCTCGCCGGCTACATCACGCGAAACTGCTCGGACGGCGATGGCCACGCGGAAACCTGACCGACCTCCCGGGGCCCCGGCCACGGGGGTCGTTAACAGGCTAAGCGTGTTAAAGGTATGGCCGTGCGTTCTGCAAGACGGCGTCACGCCGACACCGTGTGCCACGTCGCCACACCCGTCACACGTGCTCGCCGTCGGTGCAAACGAGGCGTATTCCCACCGTTACGTTTATTTTCGTGGTGTGGTATCTCTCGACAATGGATGGAGACTCGACCTGTAAGGTCGACGAGGTCGTCGAGCGGTACGACCTCGAAACGGCCGACCCCCGCTACGAGTCGTTGGACGAAGGCCTCCTCGGGCGGTGGACCGGCGCCGACGACCACGAGGCGGTCGGCTACCGGCCGCTCACCGAGTGGTTCAACAAACGGCTGCTCAGGCAGGTGTTCGACGAACACGGCCGGGACGCGCTGGGAGACCGCATCGACCACGACTACCGGGCGCTGACGGGCGACGACGACCTCGTCCGCGAGGAGGTCGTCGAGAGCCTGGAGGCCGACGGCGTCGACGCCGAGACCGTCAGGGAGGACATGGTGTCGTGGGGCACGATGCGGACCCACCTCAAGGAGTGTCTCGGCGGGACGAAAGACCGGCCGACCGGATCGGGCGACTGGGAGCGGGAGACGGTGTCGATGGCCCGGTCGTTCGCCACCGAGAAGGTCGAGAGCGCCGTCTCGTCGCTGGCCTCGAAGGGCGCGATCGCCGGCGTCGACGACGCGTCGGTGTCCATCGCGGTCCAGTTGGCCTGCGACCACTGTCCGACGCGGGTGCCCTTCGAGGTGGCGCTCGACCGGGGATACGTCTGCGAGCAACACGCCGACGGGGTGGTGACCGAAACGTGACCTGGCACGTCGACATCGACCACATCGCCGGCATCCTCGACGGCGAGGCGACGGTCGAACCCGGGCTCAACGCCGTCCGGGCGTCGAACTGGCAGGGCAAGTCCAGCTTCATCCAGTCGCTCAAGACCGGCCTCGGGGTGTCGACCGCGCTCACCGAGGGGGCCGACGACGGCGCCGTCACGATCCGGATGCCCGACGAGACGGTGACCGTCGAACTGTCGCGAACGAACGGCGCGGTCCACCGCGACGGCGAGCCGTACCTCACCGACGAATACGACGTCGCCCGGGCAGACCTGTTCGCCTGCCTCGACGAGAGCAACGAGATCCGCCGCGCCGTCCGGGAGGGCGAGCCCCTGGAGGAGGTCCTGATGCGACCCCTCGACCTCGAAAACATCGACGAGCAGATCGCGTCGCTGAAGCGGGAACGGGAACAGGTCGAGACGGAACTCGCCCAGGCGAGAGAGGCCAAAAAGCGGCTCCCCACGACCCAGCAGAAGGTCACCGACCTCGAATCGGAACTCGAGGACCTGCGCGAGAAGTACGACCGACTCACCGACGAGACCGAGACGCCCGACGCCGACGAGGGGAGCCAGTCGACCCAGTCCGCGCTGGCCCAGGCCCAGTCCGAACGCGACCAGGCCAAAAACCAGGTCGACCGCCTGGAACGCAGCATCGAGCGCATCGAGTCGAAACTCGAGACCAAGCGGTCGGAACTGGCCGACATCGACGTGGTCTCGACGGACGAACTCGAAGACGACCTCGAGGCGGCCAGAGACCGGCTCCAGGAGGTCAAACGCGACAAGGACGTCCTCCAGTCGGTCTACTCGGCCCACGAGATGGTGTTACAGGAGAATCGCCTCGACCTGGTCGGTGACGTCCAGCGGGAACTCACGGGCGACTCAGTCGTCTGCTGGACGTGCGGTCAGGAAGCCTCGCGGGAGGCCGTCGAGGACACGCTCGACCAGCTCGGAGAGAAGATCGCCACGCTACGGGCACAGACGGAACGACACCGCGACGAGGTCGAGAAGCTCGAAGCCCGCCGCGAGGACGCCAGGCAGGCACGCCGACGGAAACAGGACCTCGAGACCGAGGTCGCTGACCTCGAGGACAGGCTGGCCGACCAGCGGGCGAGCCTCGAAGACGCAGCGGAGCGCCGCGAGGAGGCCGAGGCCCGCATCGAGGAGCTGTCGGCGGCCGTCGACGAGACCGTCGAGGCGGTCACCGACGTCGAGAGCGACATCAAGTACCGCGAGGCGGAACTCAAGGACCTCCGCGCCGAGCTGGATTCGCTACAGCAGCGAGCCGACCGCGTCTCGACGCTCGAAGCGGAGAAGGAGTCGTTGACGGGGGATCTGGACGAACTGCGCAACCGCAAGAAGGACATCAAGTTCGAGGCGCGCGAGGCCTTCGACGAGGCCATGGCCGACGTCCTCGACCGGTTCGAGACCGGCTTCGAGGCCGCCCGGCTCACGTCGAACTTCGAACTCGTCGTCGCACGGGACGGCCAGGAGGCCAGCCTCGACGCGCTGAGCGAGGGCGAACTCGAACTACTGGGATTCGTCGCCGCGCTCGCAGGGTTCGAGTCCTTCGACGTCGGCGAGACGGTGCCCGTCATGCTCGTCGACGGCGTGGGCGGCCTCGCCGACGACAACCTCCACACGCTTGTCGACTACCTCCAGGACCGGGCCGAGTACCTCGTCTTCACCGTCTATCCCGAGTACACGTCCTTCGACGGGACAGAAATCGACCCGAGCGAGTGGGAGGTTGCGACCGACTCGCGGACGGCGGCGGACTGACCAACTCGCGGACGGCGGCGGACTGACCAACTCGCGGACGGCGGCTGACTGACCGACTCGCGGGCGGCGGACCGACGGACCCGTCGACTATCCGGAGCGGGAGGCAGACGTGCCGGTCTGTTGCTTTCGCGTGATGTACCCGGCGATCCGGTTGCGAAGGTGGATAGACCGGACGTCGGTCAGGTTCCGGACGGCGGTCTTGTTCCGACTGAACTCGCTCGTGATCGTCCCGGGATACTGCTCCAGCAACCGATTACCGATACTCATCACGTCCTCGGGGTCTACCGTCATGTACAGTCGGGTATCGGCGGGAATTATTAAAACTTGGTTGGAACGGCGCCGCGGTCGGTCCTCACGACGTGACGGCGTCGACGCCCATCCGACGACAGACGTCGTCGGGGGTAACCGGCCCGGCGTCGGCGCCGGCGAGACGTCCCTTGACGAAGACCAGCAGGTCGAGGTCCTCCAGCAGTCCCCGCGCCGTCTCGTAGCTGGCGTCGATGCACTGCGTAACCTCGTAGACGGTCCGGGACTCCTCCAGGGCCGCGGCGAGCTGGCCGACCGTGAGGTCCTTCGGGATACCGTTGCCGTCGGCGACGGCGCGGCCGTCCGCCGCCTCGGAGTCGCCAGTGAGCAGGTCGGCCACGTAGCGGTCAGACAGATTTGGGTTCCTGTCCTGGTCGTCGCCGTCGTCCGACCGAGGTTCGTCGGTATCGTCGCCCGCCGTCTCGGGTGAGGACTCGCCGTCACCAGCGCTCGCGGTGGACCGCTCGACCGCCGTCTCTGAAGCGGGCTTGGCGGCGGAGCCGTCGCTGCGCTCGGCTGTCGACCTGTCCCGAGGCTCTGCGGTGGGCCTGTCGGTCGATTCGGCGGCCTGCCCGTCGTCCGTCTCGGCGGGTTCGTCTGCGTCCGCCTCCGCGGCTTCGTCTACATCCGCCTCGGCGGAGTCGCCGGCGTCGTGAATGCCGTACTTGATCATGTGTCGCCGGACCGTTTCTGGCGTCACGTCGACGTCGAGCGCCTCCGTCATCTGCGGGAACGAGTCGTACCGCTCGTAGACTTTTTCGAGCGTTTCCGGATGTTTGTAGGCCGGCGTGTCCGTTTCCGGTGACGCGATCGTCGGAGTGGTAGCCTCCGAGGTACTCGAGCGGACCAGGTCTCGCCGGTCCACCGAGTCCGGGACGGTGATCGTCAGGTCGACCGTCACGTCCTCTTCGAGCAGGTCGGCGTCGCCGTTCGTGACCGACACACCGTCCGCGAACTCCATCTCGTCGAACAGTGACACGGCGACGGTCACGTCGGCCGTGATCTCGTTTTTCCCCTGTACCGATTCCTCGACGACCGAGATGTTCTCGGTCGTGACTCCGGAGCGGTCGAGACACGCGAGTATCTCGGCCAGCTCCGCAAACGCAGAGCTAACGACCATGCATGTGAATCTGTACCATCCTCCTGTTAAACCCCGCTATAGAGGAAAATGCTTCCGATTGTTGTGGCGCTTGCGACTCACAGAGCGGCGGCAGTGGAGTAAGTAGCCGGACAATACACAGAGAGTATACGGAAGCAGTACGCTCAGGTCACTACTTCCGGTTCGGCCGGGAGGATAGAGTGTGGCACACACGCGCCACGGCTACGTGTCGAGGTGAGACCCCCGAGCCCGCTCGGTCCGTCGACCGACGATAGACCGGGACCGTCAGGCGAACCAGGGTAGGTCTATCACTGTGCGTGTCCCGACGGTCTGTGGGTCCAATACAACAGTTGTGCCAGCGCGCAGCCTGGAAGCGGATCGCCGTCAGCTCCGGGGCCCGCTGGCGTGGTCGGGTTCGTGGGCCCAGTACTCGCCGTCGAGGGTGACTTCCTTCTTGAACAGCGGGACTTCCTCTTTCAGGCGGTCGATCCCGTCTTCGACTGCGGGAAAGGCTTCCTTGCGGTGGCCGGCCAGGACGACCACGAAGACGATGTCCTCGCCCGCCCCGACGACGCCGGTCCGGTGGTGGAGCGCCACCTCGTGGACGCCGTCTCGTGCCTCCAGGTCGGCCCGGATGGCCGCCATGCGCTCTGTGGCGACGCCGTCGTACCGCTCGAACTCCAGGTACTCCGTCGGCTCGTCGTCGAGATGGTCCCTGGCCCGGACGCGGCCGGTGAACGTCGCGATGGCCCCGCCGCGCTCGGCGTCGGCCGACGCTTTCACCGACTCGACCAGGGATTCGAGCGTCTCGTAGTCGTCGACGTCCGCCAGGGCAGCCGCCACCGCGTCGAGGTCGAGGCTAGCCGCCGAGGGGGCGCTGGCGAGCGGTTCGTCGACACCGGGCGCTCCGGCGAGTGTCGTTTCGCCCGATGGCTGGCCGTCGCCGAGGACGACGGTCGGTAGCTGCACGTCCTCGAAGCCCTCGACGACGACGTAATCACAGTCCGGCGCCAGTCGGTCGAGGGCTCCTGTGAGGTTCCCGTCCTGGCCGGTGACGGTCCACGTTCCGTCGGGTCCGAGGGTGAACGAGCGGTCGGGCTCGCTGGCGGTGTGTTCCCCGGAATCGGCCGTCTCCCTGTCGGCCAGCGGGCCCTCCTCGACTGCCGAGACGGTGCCGACGCGGCCACGATCGGAAAGGTACTCGACCAGCCGCTCCACGGCGGCTGTGCGTTCCGTGGCGCCACCCACGACCCGGACGACCTTCATGTCCGTGTAGTGACGGGGTCGGGGCTTGTAAGTGTCGCCAGAGCGGATGCAGAGCCAGCCAGACGAGGAGTCGAGCGATCCGACGGTAGCGGTCAGTCGTCGGCTTCCGAGGGCGTGACGCGGTGCTCTGGATCCACGTAGTCGTCGTTTCGGACCCACTCGCCGTCGTCGTCCTGGACGAGGTATTCGCCGTAGTAGGGGACGCGGTTTGCCACCGTCTCTCGGAACGCCGCGCGAATCGACTCGCGGCTCATGTCGCCCGTCGACCGGTGGTCGTCGCCGCGATTGAGACAGCCCTTGAACTCGCCCTCGTGGGTTACTCTGACTCGCTGGCAGTTAGCACAGAACTCCTCGTTGCCGACCGGGTCGACGATCTCGACCATGCCGCCCGGACTGTCGGTGTCGGCCTGGCCGACGAAGTACCGTCGGCGGTCGTGCATCTCCCGCTGTTCCACGCGGTCGGCCTGCTCGGCCAGCCAGTCGTGGACCCGACCGATGTCGATGGCCCACTCGGGATGTCCAGCGATCTCGGGCATGTACTCGATGAGCTGGAGCTGGAGCCCGTCGTTGTCGGCCACGTGGTCGACCATCTCCGGGACGTACCCCGCCGTCGGTTCCATCACGACCATGTTCAGCTTGACCGGGGCGAGACCGGCGTCGAGCGCGGCCTGAACACCCTCGAGGACCTGGTCGTAGGCGCCGCTCTTCGTCAGTTCGGCGAACGCCTCGGGGTCCAGCGCGTCCTGAGAGACGTTCACCCGCTCCAGCCCGGCCGCCGCGAGGTCTGCGGCCCGGCCTGGGAGGAAGGTGCCGTTCGTGGTCAGGGAGACCTCCATGGCGTCGGGCGTCCGCCGAACGATTTCCTCGAGGTCTTCCCGGAGCATCGGCTCGCCGCCGGTGAACTTCACGGCCTCGACGCCGAACTCCGCGACGATCTCGAGGAGACGAACGACCTCGTCCGTCGTCATCTCGCCGTCCTGTGGGTCCATCGGGCCGCGCGTGTCGCCGAGTCCCTCGTTGTGACAGTAGACGCAGTCGAAGTTACACCGGTCGGTGAGCGAAACCCGAATCCCGGTCACCGGGCGTCCGTGTTCGTCTTCGAGGGGCACGCCACTACCTTGGGCCGAGAAACCTAATTAACCTTGGCATCACTTCGCACAGCCTGCCGAACGCGGGGCCGCTCAGCCGGTGTTTTTCATCCCGGCGGCGATGCCCTTGACCGTCAGCCGGAGCGTCTGCTCTTCCAGGTCGGTCCGGTCCTCGGTGCCCAGTAGGTCGACCTGCAGGAGATTGAGCGGGTCGACGTAGGGGTTGCGCCGCCGCAACGACTGTTCGAGCCACTCCCGGTCGGTGAGCGTCTGCCGGCCGGTGATCGACAGGACCAGGTCTCGGGCCCGGTCGTATTCGCCCCGAATGCGCGGGAAGAACTGTTCTCGAAGCGCTTCCGGCGCCAGGGAAGCGTACCGATCGGCGATCTCGAGTTCTGTCTTGGCGAGTGCCAGCGCGGCGTTGTCGAGCATCGTCCGGAAGAACGGCCAGTCGTCGTACATCGTCCGGAGGGTGTCGAGGTCGCCGCCGTCCGCGAGGTAGGCGTCGAGGCCGGTCGCCAGCGAGTACCAGCCCGGCAGGATACACCGGGACTGCGTCCAGGAGAACACCCACGGGATGGCCCGGAGGTCCTCGACCTGGCGCTCGCCGCTACGGGATGCCGGCCGCGACCCGAGGTTCAGGTCCTCGATGGCCGTGATCGGCGTGGTCTGTTCGAAGTAGGAGACGAACCCTTCGGTTTCGAGCAGGTCGCGGTACTCCTCGCGAGCGGCGGAGGCTGCCGTCGCCATCGCGTCGAGCCACGCCTGTGGCACGGAATCGTCCGGCTCTTCGAGGGCCGCCAGGCGAGCCCGGACCTGGCCGTCGAGCATCTGACCGAGTTCGCGCCGGGCGATGCGGTCGTTGCCGTACTTCTCGGCGATCGCCTCGCCCTGTTCGGTGAACTTCACCGGACCGGTGACGGACTCGGTGGGCAGGGCTAGCAGCGCCTCGTGCATCGGCCCACCACCCCGGGAAATCGAACCGCCGCGGCCGTGGAACAGTTTGAGGTCGACCTCGAACTCCTCGCAGATACGTGCGAGTCGCTTCTGGTTGCGGTACAGCGACCACTGGGCCGCGAGGTAGCCGTTCTCCTTGTTCGAGTCCGAATAGCCCAGCATCACCTCCTGCCGGTCGCCGCGAGCGGCGAGAGCCTGGGCGTAGGCCTCGTTCTCGAACAGCGTGCTCATGATCCGCCTGGCGCCGTCGAGAGCGCGCTTCGTCTCGAGCAGCGGTACCACGTCCAGCCCGCAGTGGTCGGGCAAGGAGACGACGCCTGCCTGGTCTGCCAGGAAGAGGACTTCCAGCACGTGGCTGGGCTCCTCGCACATCGAGATGCAGTAGGTGTCGATGGCGTCGATACCGTATTCGGCTTGCCAGTCGGCCGTCCGGTCGAACAGCGTGAGGACGCGAGCCGTCGTCTCCGAAACGTCCGTGGTGTCGGTGAGGTCGATTACCGGTTCGTCCTGGAGGATCGCCTCCGTGAGCGTCTCGACCCGCTCGGCTTCGTCCATCGCCTCGTAGTCGATACCCTCGGCCGACAGCGCCTCTTTGACGGCCCGCGTGTGGTTTTGCTGGTGGTCTCGGAGGTCGAGACTCGCCAGCGTGAAGCCGAACGTTTCTGCCTGCCACCGGAGCGGGTCGACGTGGGCCTCGGCGACGATTTCCGCGTCGTTTTCCCGCAGGCTGTCGGCCAGCAGTGCCAGGTCGTCGACGAGTTCGGCGGCGTCGGCGTACCCTCCAGGACGAACGTCGCCGACGCGCCGGAGTCGTTCGCGCATCAGCTTCAATTTCTGCCGGTAGGGCTCGTCGGGGTACCTGTCGGCGGCGGACGCGGCCACCTTCGGGAGCCGTTCGACGTCGGCCCGCAACGACGCCTCGAAGGCTTCGTCGAGCGTCACGTGGTCTGCCCCCTGGCTGAGCACGCCCGACAGCGCCTTCAGGGCGTCCCGGTAGGACTCCAGGGCGACCCGGCGCTGACGTTCGAGCGTCTCGGCCGTCACTTGCGGCGTGACGTAGGGGTTGCCGTCCCGGTCGCTGCCCGCCCAGGACCGGAACTCGAACAGCGGCGAGAGGTCGACGTCGCCCAGTTCCTCCTCGATTTCCCCCTCGAGTTCGGTGTAGAACTCCCCGAGCACGTCGAACAGCACGTTTTCGAGGTACCACTGGACGTTGAGCGCCTCGTCGGTCGGCTCCGGCGCTCTGTCGCGCAACTGCGGCGTCTGCCACAGGCTGGTCACCTCGGCCCGGACGTCCCGGGTAACCGTCTCGGCTTCGCGGTCGGTGAGCAGCCGCTCGTCCAGCGTCTCGAGGTCGGCAGCGACGGACTGGAGTTTCGCCTTGACCGTCTTCCGGCGGGCCTCCGTCGGATGAGCGGTGAACGTCGGCTGGATGAGCACGTCGTCGAGGACCTGGGCGGCAGTGTTCGGATCAGCGTCGCCGAGTCTGTCGATGGCTGCCTGGAGGCCGCCGCTCGACTCACCGGCCTGCGACCGGTCGCGGAGGCTGCGGATCCGCTCGCGTTCTTCCGCGAGATTGATCAGGTCGAAGTAGGTGCCAAAGGCCCGGGCGACCACCCTCGCTCGTTCGTCGGACAGCCCGTCGACCTGTGACACGAGGGACTCCCGGGAGGGCTCCTCGCCGTCGCGGTAGGCGATCGCCGACGTGCGGATCGCTTCGACGGTTTCGAAGGCGTCAGCAGACGTCTGGTCGGCCAATACGTCCCCGAGGATCGTCCCCAGTTCGCGGACGTCCTGTTCCCCGGACCGTTGGTACAGTTTCATGCTAACCTGTTTCACATCCCCAAAGAAAAAGCCAGCCCAACCGGCGACTGCTGCAAGTATCGGAAACGGTGTGCCACGCGCCCTCGTCTCACCACGCCACACGGGGAGCCGACCACAGGCGATTTCACCTGGACACGCGAACTTGCCGTGGCGACGTCTCGTATGCTATTCGTCGGCGCCGTCTCGTGGGCTACTCGTCGTGAGCCAGCCGGTCGACCTCCTGTCGCAGGCTGTCGATGGCCGTTCGCTGGTCGTCGGTCTGCTCGAGAACCGTTCGACTCGCGTCGTGAGCGGCCTCCGCCTGGTCCTTGACGTCGTCCAGTCTCGCGGTCAGCGTTTCGACGGTCTCCGCCTGACCGTCGTTCGCCTCCGATATTTCCTGGATTCCCTGGGTGACTTCCGCCACCTGGCGTTCGATGTCAGACAGCTCCTCGAGCGTCCGGTCCACCTGGTCGAGGACGGTCCGTATCTGCGTCGACGTCTGCTCGATGGCGTCGACCGTTGCCGTCGTCTGGGACTGGACCTGGTCGATCTGCCTGGAGACCGTCTCGGCGTTGGTCCCCGTCTGCTCGGCGAGGCCCTTGACCTCCTCTGCGACGACGCCGAAGCCGTCACCGGACTCGCCGGCGCGTGCCGCCTCGATGTTGGCGTTGAGGGCGAGCATGTTGGTCTGTTCCGCGATGTCCTGAATGACTTCGACGACTTCCTCTATCTGTGCCATGTCCTCCTCCAGGTCACCGACCGTACTGACGAGGTCCGACCCGGTTTCGCTCAGGTCCTCGGCCGTGTCCCTGGCTTCGTGACCCGATTCGAGCCCGCGTTCGGTGGCGTCCCGGGCGTTCTCTGCGGCGGTCGCAACCTCGCTCGAGTTCGCCGCCACTTCCTCCATCCGAGCGCTGAACTCCTGGAGTTCGGCCACGGCCTCCTGGAGCGACGCCGTTTGCGTCTCGACGAGGTCTGCGATCCGGTCGCCCGATTCGGCAGTTTCGTCGGCTGATGCCGCGACCGCCTCGGCCTGCTCGTCGACGCTTGCGACCATCGACTCCAGGTCTGCAGCCATCTCGTTCGTCCGGTCGAGGACCGTCAGGAGGTGGTCCGCGACCTCGTCGGTCCGGTCGAAGTCGGCACGGGCGTCGAGGTGACCGTCGCTGACCCGGTCGAGCGTCTCGATAATCTCCTCGACGAGGGCCTCGGTAGCCTCCTGCCTGCGTCGCTGGGCCGTCTCGTCGGCACACAGCTGGACGACCCCCTGCAACTCGCCGTCGTCGTACAGCGGGACGGCCGTAAACCGGATGAACCGCTCCTCGTCGGCGTCGTTGACGAGCCACATCGGCGTCTCGTAGACTGCGCCGTCGGTGTACTCCGACTCGACGCGTTCGACGCCCTCGTTTTTCTCCGCGTTCGTCGGGTCGTCGACGACGTGGTTCGAAAGCGTCTTGATCAACTCTCCCTCCTCGTTCCGGCCGAACAGGTCGTCCGTCCCGAGCATCTCCTCGCGCGACAGGCCGAGCAACGGTTCGAGCCCGTCACTCCACTCGACGACGGTGTGCTCGGAATCGAGCATGTACGCCGGCACCGGAAGTGCGTCGAGGACGTCGCGAAGGTCGACGAGGTCGTCGCCAGCCACGGGCGACGAGGCCGTGGACTCCCCTTGCGGGTGGTCTGCTGCCATTGCCAATATGTGGCCGGAACAGCTATTTAAGTGTGGTGGAGCGTGACACACTCGCGTAGAGACGGGCCACCGTCCGTTCTGGATCGCGGAGGAAGTGCCGGTCAGCGAGCGAGCGCGAGCAGACCAGCGGCGGCAGAGAAACAGCCGAACAGGAAAAACAGCTGGACGTAGCCGCCCCGGCCGGCCAGCACGTCGGTCGCGAGAACGGGGAACAGCACCGGACCGATGGTCTGGCCCAGCCAGATCATGCTCGACTCCAGCCCGAGGACGCTCGCTCGCTGCTCGCTGGCGACGATGCCGACGAGCGTCCGGTCGATGGACGGCATCGTCAGGCCGATCCCCACGCCGAAGACGAGCAACATCGCCCCGATGACCGGGACCGAATCGGTCCCCCAGATGCCCAGGAAGGCAAGTCCAAAGGCGAGAAAGCCGGCTCCGAGGATAGAGGTGACGCTGGCGCGGTCCCCGATGTTGACGTTCTGGGAGGCGATAGTCGCGCTGGCCAGCGACGTCACCGCGAGTAGCAGGCCGATCTGCAGGCCCGAGAGTCCGTACCTGTCGTCCAGCAGGAGCGGAATAGCGGTGAGCACGCCGCCGTAGAACAGGACGTAGGTCGCCAGCGCAGCCCCGTACATGCCGACCACTCGCCGGTCCCGGACGACGGTACCGAACCGGTCGACGTACGCCGAGAACGTGGTCGAACGTTTGACGGACGGTTCGTCGAGGACGACGAGCGCGACGAGGGCGACGACGAGCGAGACGCCGAAGAAGGCGAACGGCGCCGTCCAGTGAACCACCACCAGCGCACCACCCAGGGCCGGGAACACGGCGGCGCCGACGCCGATGACGCTGCTGTTCACGCTGACGACTTCGCCCCGCTGGCGACCGTCGTAGTAGTCGCCGATGAGCGTCACCGCCAGCGTGATGAGACTGCTCGCGCCGACCCCCTGGAGGAACCGCAAGAGGAGCAGTCGGTCGAACGTCTCCGCCGTCACGATGCTCGCACCGGCCACGCCGTACAGTACCAGCAACGGCACGAGAACGCGCCGACGCCCAACCCGGTCCGAGACGAGGCCGACGAACGGCGCGAGGACGATTCCGGGGGCCGTGTAGGCGGTCAGCACCAGCCCCACCTGGGCGTCGGTAACGGTGAAAACGCCCTGCAGCGTCGGCAACACCGGGCCCAGCAGCGCGACGCCCATGATGCCGATGAGCGTGTTAGAGAGAACGACGTAGAGCTTTGGAGACCGCCAGGGAACTGCCATCGGTCCGAGTTTTCTTGCCACCCATCATAAGCCTGGGGAGTTCGGGCCGGAGGGTGTCGATACCGTCTCCTCTCAGTTGGTGTACTTCTCCAGGTCGGCCTCGTAGTCGACGTCGCGGGTGACGCCGGGGTCGCCAGTCTCGACCAGCACGGCGCCGTCGTGCTCCTCGACGAGCCGCCGGCCGCCCACGTCCCCGGTGACGTCGGCCAGAGTCCCGAAGTGCTGGCGGTCGAACAGGACGGGATTCCCCCGTTTGCCCTCGTAGGCAGCGGCGACGATCGACGCGTCGCCGGCCTCGTAGCGTTCCAACAGAACGTCGACGGTTTTCGGACGGACGAACGGCATGTCGCCCAGTGCGAACACGGTAGCGTCCCAGCCGTGCTCCCGGGCCGCCTCGACACCCTCCCGGACCGAGGTGCTCTGCCCTTCGGGGTAGTCGGGATTCTCCCGGAAGGCGACGTCCATGCCGTCGAGAGCGTCCCGAACCCGGTCTGCGTCGTGACCGACGACGACCACGACGTCGTCGACAGCCGATTCGGCAACCATCTCGGCCGCTCGCCGGACGATCGGTGACCCGTCGACCGGCGCCAGCAGTTTGTTCCCATCCCCGAACCGCTTGCTC